>JBCCAW010000347.1:0-6320 GCA_039814655.1 Myxococcota bacterium
GCCCTCGCCGAGGGGCTCGAGTCGGCGAAGGCCATCGGCCGTCGGCAGCGGGAGCGCGCCCCCCAGGGTCACGTCGACCTCCGGCGCAGGGGCCGCGGCGTCGTCGCGCGGCGCCAGGTCGGCGAAGGCCGCCCGGAGCGCTTCGAGGCGCGGCGCCTCGACGGTCAAGCCCGCGGCCGCGGCGTGCCCGCCGAACTTGAGGAGCAGCGCGCGGCAGTCGCTCAAGGCACGGTGCAGATGAAAGCCGTCGGGCGTGCGGCCGCTGCCGTGACCGAGGCCCTCCTCCATGGCGATGACCACCGCCGGCACGTGGAAGCGATCGACGAGGCGGGCCGCGGTGATGCCGACGACGCCACGGTGCCAGCCCTCCTGCGCCACGACGACGCCGTGCTTCGGTCGCTGGCCGTACACCGCCTCGACCTGCGCGCAGGCCTCCTCGGTGATGCGACGCTCGATGGCCTTTCGCTGCTCGTTCAGCTGCTCGATCTTCGCGGCCAGCATGCGCGCGCGCGGCGCGCTTCGGGCGCGGAGCAGGTCCAGGGTTACCGTTGGGTCCCCAAGCCGTCCCGCCGCGTTCAAGCGCGGAGCCAGGCGGAAGGCGATTTCGTGGGCGCCGAGGGGTCGGCCGGGCCGGAGCCGCGCGTTCTCCCGCAGCGCCGCCACGCCGGGCCGCGCCTGCGGTGAGGCCAGCAGCTTCAGACCGGCCCGGGTCAGGGCCCGGTTGTCGCCCTCGAGCGGCGCCACGTCCGCCACGGTCCCGAGCGCCACGAGGTCGAGCCAGGCCCTCAGGTCGAGCTTGGCACCGAGCGCCTGGCGCACGGCGGCGCCCACGCTGAGGGCGAGGCCCGCCGAGCACATGCCCTTGAAGGCGAAGCCGCAGTCCGGTCGGTGCGGGTTCAGAAAGGCCAGCGCCGGCAGGGGCTCGTCCGGGACGAGGTGATGGTCGACGACGATGACGTCGACGCCAGCCGCGCGAGCCATGGCGAGGCGCTCGTGGTCACTCGAGCCGCAATCGCAGGTGACGATGAGCCCCGGGGAGGCGGCGAGGCATTTCCGAAGCGCCGGCTCGCTGAAGCCGTAGCCGCCCTGAAAGCGGTTCGCGACGCAGGCCACCACGTCGGCGCCCAGGGCCTCGAGCACATCGGCGACGATGGCTGCGCTGGTCGAGCCATCGACGTCATAGTCACCGAAGACGACCACGCGCTCCCCCACGCGGCATGCGCGGGCGAGGCGGTCCGCCGAGGCGTCCCGGTCCGCCATGCCCGCCGGTGAGCTCAGGGCGTCGAGGCGCGGGTCGAGGAAGGCGCGTGCGGCCCCCGGCTCGCCGAACCCGCGCTGCAAGAGGATCTGCCCGAGCGCCGGACCGACGCCGCAGGCGAGCGCAAGCTCCCGCGCCGCGCCCAGGTCCGGCGCGGGCGCCTTCCATCGCTCGGTGCCCGTTGCGGGCGCGGGCGCTGCCACACCCATGGTCAGCCCCGCCTTTCCGCGTCGAGCTGCTGCAACGTCACGCCATGTAGGGTCACGGCTTGACCCTACACCATCGCGCGAGCCCGGCCAGCGAGAACTGGCGTCGCTCTCGGAGACACGCCGAAGCGCGCGCGTGCCTCGGCGTGCGCTCCCGCCGGGGCTCAGGCGCTGGCGGCGGCCTGACGGCGGCGCCGGGCCTTCTTCTGTGCTTCGGCGCCGAAGAAGCGCTTGTCCATGTACTCGGTGACCGGCGCCGCGATGTAGATCGACGAATAGGTCCCGATGAGGATGCCGCAGAAGAGCGCGAAGGCGATGTCACGGATGACGTCCGTGCCCCAGATGAAGAACGCGATGACACTGAGCAGCGTCGTGCCGCTCGTGACGATGGTTCGGCTGAGCATCTGCGACGTGCTCAGGTTGATGAGGTCGCGCAGCGAGCGGTCCTTCAGCCGGCCCATGTTCTCGCGGATGCGGTCGTAGACGACGATGGTGTCGTTGATCGAATAGCCCAATATGGTCAGCAAGGCGGCGACCGTCGTCAGATTCACCTCCTTCTGGACCAGCACGTAGATGCCCAGGGTGATGACCGCGTCGTGGAACATCGCCAGCACGCCGCCGGGCGCGAAGCGCAGGTCGAAGCGGAAGGCGACGTAGACCATGATGAAGGCGATGGCGTAGAGCAGGCTCTTCAAGGCCGCGTCACGAAGCTGCTCGCCGGCCTTGGGGCCGACCCACTCGATGCGCTCGGGCGTCTCCGGCCCTCGGTCCCCGAGGCGCTCCTGGAGGTTCGCGACGAGCTCGTCGCCGACGCCCTGGAGGAGAACCTCGTAGCGCGCGTCCTCGGACCCCGCGAGGTCCTGCACGAAGCGCCGCGGGTCATCTTCGGTGAAGTCGCCGGCGCCGCTCACGGCCCGGAGCGCCAGCCCCTCGCCGCGGAGCGACTCCATCACCTTCCCGTAGTCCGCCTCTTCCTTGCCCCGGGTGAGACGCAGCGTGAGCTTGTCCCCACCGGGCGAGACGCGAAGCTCGCGCAGCGTCCCCTCGCCGAAAGCCGTCTCGAGCGACGCTTCGACCGCAGCGACCTGCTCTTGCCCGAAGGTCGTCACCTCGCGGATGCGGAGCATGTAGGTGTTGTCGCGCCCTTCGACGCTGACCACGTCCGCGCCGCGGTAGCCGAGCTCGCCGAGCTCGCCGCGAAGCTCCGCCGAGCTGACGGCGCCCCGAAAGGCGAGCTGCAGCTCCGTGCCGCCGGCGAAGTCGATGCCGTAGTTGGGCTTTGGGTAGAAGAGGCTGACGATCGACAGGACCACGAGCGCCAGAGACACCCCGACGACGGGGGTCCGGTACTTCATGAAGTCGATGAGCGTGCCGGGCTTGACGATTTCCATGGTGCCGTTCCTCGCTCAGCCGACCCGCAGGCGCTTGACCCGGAGACCCCGGACGATCCAGTCGAGCATCACCTTCGAGCAAAAGATGCCCGTGAAGAGGGAGCTGACGATTCCAAACATGAGCATCACGGCGAAGCCCTTGATGGGCCCGGTGCCGTACTGAAAGAGGACGACGCCCGCGATGAAGGTGGTGAGCTGGCTGTCGATGACCGACCAGAATGCCCGACCGAAACCTTGGTCCACGGCGGCGCGCGCCGTCTTGCCGTTGCGAAGCTCCTCGCGAATGCGCTCGGTGATGAGCACGTTCGCGTCGACGGCCATACCCACGGTGAGCGCGATGGCCGCCACCCCCGGGAGCGTGAGCGTCGCCTCGGACGCCGCCATCATGGCCAGGAGGAAGAGGAGGTTCAGCACCACCATCACGTCCGCCACGAGGCCGGCGACCTCGTAGTAGACGGCCATGAAGATGAGCACGAGGAGCACGCCGATGAAGGCGCCCTGGGCGCCCTGGGCCACCGAGTCCTGGCCCAGCGTCGGTCCGATGAGCTGCTCGTTGGCCGGCCGGAGCGGCGCCGGGAGCGCGCCCGCGCGGAGCACGACGACGAGCTGGTTCGCCTCGTCGAGCACCTCGTTGTAGTCGCCGGACCCGAGGGTGATCGTGGCGCGGCCGCCGCCGATGCGGTCCTGGATGACCGGGGCCGACTCCGCGCGGCCATCGAGCACGATGGCCATGCGGCGCTTCACGTTGGCGCCGGTGAGCTCCTCGAACTCGGACGCGCCCGTGGAGTTGAAGGTGATCGCGACGATGGGCTGGTTGCCGCGCTGCGTGTCGAAGGTGACCTGCGCGTCGTCCACGTCCTCACCGGTCACCTCGGTCACCGAGTAGACGTAGTAGGTGCGCCAGCCTTCTTCACCGGCTTCGATGCGCGGCTCCTCGCGCCGGTCGAGCTCCTTCAAGACGAGCTCGTGGTCGTCCGGGATTTCCAGGGTCGCGATGTAGTCCGCGAGCGTCTGGCGAACGGGCACGCAGCCCTCCTGCTCGCCCGTGGGCAGCTCTTCGCAGTCGGTCCCGATGGCCTCGAGGTAGTTGGAGCTCACCGACGGGGCGTTCTCGCCGGCCGGCGCAGACTCCGTCGCGAGGCGGAGGCCCTCCGGGAGGCTCGCCTGGTCGACGTTCTCCGGGAGGAAGGACGAGGCGTCGTCGAGCACCTTGAATTCGAGCTGCGCCGTGCGCTGGATGATCTGCCGGATGGTGTCGAACTGCTCTTCGTCCGCGCCGGGCACCTCGACGATGATGTCCGTCTCGCGGCCGATGACCGTCGCCTCTCGGAGGCCGAGCACGTCGATTCGCTCGCCGACGGTACGGACGGCCTGCTCGACGGCGGTCTTCCGGAGCTCCTCCGTGCGCGCTTCGCGCATCTGGAGGTCCACCTGCAGGTCCTCGCGGCCCACGAGGCGAAGGTCCGGAAAGCGCGTATCGAGCCACTCGGTGTTGAAGACGTCGAGGTCTTCCTGCTCCTGGAAGACGATGCGGATGTTGAGGCGGTTCACGCGCTGCACGGTCACCCGATCGCGCACCTCGACGAGCTGCTCCCGGCTCACGCTCGCCAGCTCGTCTTCGTCGACGATGCCGAGCAGCACGCCGAGCTCCCGGAGCATGCGCTCCGCCTCCCGGTCCCGGCGGTCGCGGATGTACTCGTCGACCTCGACCTCGTACATCAGGCGAAGGCCACCCTTGATGTCGAGGCCCGGGCTGATGCGTCCGGTGAAGTTTCGCTGAACGAACTCCGGCGCCTCCGGGAAGACGTCCTTGGGCAGGCTCGGCCAAAGCGAGAGGAACGCGAAGACCACGGCCGAAACGACCGCGAAGAAACGGAGATACCAGGAACGATCCATCGTGGGCTCGCTTGATCGGGTCAGGCGCCGGCGGCGTCGCCGCTCGGCTTCGAAGGCGCGGTCGCCGCGGTCTCGGCCAGCTGCGCGTCGAGGCCCATGATGGCGGTGCGCAGCACGTTCACCTTGGTTCGCTCGGCAATTTTGAGGGTCACGGTGCGTGCGTCGAGGTCCACGACTTCGCCTCGGACACCGCCGTTCGTGCGCACCACGTCACCCTTGGACAACGCGCCGAGCATCGTCTCCCGCTCGCGCTGCTGCTTCTGCTGCGGCCGGATGAGGATGAAGTAGAAGACCACGAGGAGCAGCAGCGGGAAGGCGAGACCACTCGCTCCCCCGGCGCAGCCGACGGGGCCAGCGGCGGCAGCACCGCCACCTCCACTCGCAGCCGCCGGGGCGGCCGCGGGCTGAAGCAAGGCGAAGAGCTGGGTAAAGGTCAGCATGCGAAGGACGTCAGCCTGCGTGAGAAGACTGCGGTGAGGGGGAGGAGGTGGCGCAGGAGCAGAGAATGACCTCGGCCGTAGGCAGCGAACCCCGCTTAGCGCCGTTCTCTTCCACGACGCATGGAGGTCCCGGGCAACTGCCCGTGAGCCACTCCGGGGGCCGAGCCCCAGAGCTCCCAGCGTCGCGGTCGAGGCGGCCGCGGGAGGGCCCGGGACGCCGAAGTCCCGGAGGACTACTCCACGGTCCTGGGAGCGTCAAACCCGGGCTTCCACGGGCGCGGCTCCGGCGTGGCACCCTCCCCTGGCACGGATGGCCCACGAAGCGGACGAGAGCCCCGGGGCGCGGGACACGAAGCCGCCGGCCCCGGCACCTGCCGCCGAGGGCTCCTGGGGCGTGGGCGACGCCGGCGTGGAGCACGCCGCCTCCGAGCACGCCGCCTCCGAGCACGCCGCCTCCGAGCACGCCGCCTCCGAGCACGCCGCCGCCGAGGACCCCGCCGCCGAGGACCCCTCCGCTCCCGCAGCGGCGCGACGCCGCACGCGCGGGGCCCTCGACGTGGTCGCGACGCTTAGCCGCCATGCGCCTTCGCTCGTTCCAAGGGTGCACGGCGACCCCACGCTCGCCGGTCGCGTGCTCGCGAGCCCCCTCGACCGGGCGGAAGACGCCGCGGACTTCGCGCGCCGGCTCGTAGACGCGGGCCAGAGCCTCGACGAGGGCCCCGCGCTGCACCGCGCGCTTCGGCGCCTTCGCCACGAAGCGGTGGTCCGCGTCGCCCTCCGGGAGGTGCTCCGGCTGGCGGACGTGGATCAGACCGCCGCGGACCTGGCGGCGCTGGCCGCGGCCGCGACGGACGCCGCGCTGACGGCCTCGCGGCGACGGGTGGAGGCGACGCGCGGGCCAATCGAGGACGCGGCCGGGCGCCCCATCCCCCTCGTCGCGCTCGGGATGGGAAAGCTCGGCGGACGCGAGCTGAACTTCGGCAGCGACGTGGACCTGATCTTCTTTCACGGCCGCGACGAGGGGCGCGTCGGCGAAGGCGAGGAGACGCCGCCGGAGGCCTTCGCCCGCATCGTCCAGCGCACGGCGAACGCGCTGGGTCAGGTCACCCGCGACGGCTTCGTCTTTCGC
>JBCCAW010000644.1:0-3217 GCA_039814655.1 Myxococcota bacterium
CGGGAGGCCATGCGCTTCGAGCTCCGGACCACGAGCCACACCTGCCTCAGCCCGGTGAACGGCCTGCTCTTCATGCTGGCCCTCGACGCGGCGGACCCGAACGACCCGGACCTGCAAAAGCAGCTCGACGCCTTCGAGGGCTGGATCTTCGAGGACGAAGCGGAGGGCCTGCGCGTGGTGGGCGCCCGGAGCGCGCCCTGGGACACGGCCTTTGCGCTCCAGGGCCTGTCGGATGCTCATGCCGTGACCGGCGCCGAGGGCGAGGCGCTGCGCGCGAGCGCGGCCTGGCTAAAGACGCAGCAGCTCGAGGGGCCGCGCGGCGGCTACGCGGTGAAGGACTACCTCGCCCAGGACCGCGTGGACCCGACGGGCGGCTGGTGCTTTGCGGACGAGTGGCACGGCTGGCCGGTGAGCGATTGCACCGCGGAGGCGCTCGAGGCGCTGCTGCACCTGCCGAGCGGGCTGGTCGACGTGCCGCGCGCGTCCGTCGACGCTGGCGTGCGCTTTTTGCTGCAGGCGCAGAACCCGGACGGCGGCTTCGGCAGCTACGAGGCGCGCAAGCACACCATGGACCTCGAGTGGATGAACCCGGCGGAGATGTTCGGGGATTCCATGACCGAGCTCTCCTATGCCGAGTGCACGGCCTCGAACCTCTCGGCGCTGGCGGCGGTGCGCCGGCACTTTCCGGACTTGCGCCGCGACGAGGTGGAGCGGGCCATTCACGCGGCGACGAAGCGGCTCCGCGCGCTCCAGAACCCGGACGGGAGCTGGGACGGCGTGTGGGGCGTGGCGACGCTCTACGGGACCATGTTCGGCGTGCGCGGGCTGCGCGCGGCGGGCGCGAGCCCGGACGACGCGGCCATTCGCCGGGCCGTGGCCTTCGTGGAGCGGCACCAGCGGCCGGACGGCGGCTTCGGCGAGGACTGGAAGAGCTGCCTCGAGGGCCGCTACGTGGAAGCCGAGGTGGCGCACCCGACGCAGACGGCGTGGGCGCTGACGACGCTGGTGCTGGCGGGCTCGGCCTCGCGCGAGGCCATGGCCCGGGCGGCGGGCTGGCTCAGCCGGGCGCAGACGCCGGAGGGCGATTGGGAGAGCCCGTTCATGGCGGGTGTCTTCTTCCGCACGGCGCTGCTGGACTACCGCATGTACCGCCGTATTTTCCCGGTGCAGGCGCTGGGGCAGTATCTGCGCCACGTACGCGGGGCCTAGGGCGCCGGAGCATTCAGGGCGGCTGCGGCCGTCGCGAGCGAAAAGGGGCGGCCGAGGCGGTCGCCGAGTTTGGAGAACACCCATGGCAGGCGTGACCCGCGAGAGCTTCGGCGAGACGGTCGAGGCGTACCGGAAGCAGCATGACGACGGCGCGACGAGCACCGAGGAGCGGCGCCTCGACTACGCGACGCTGGTCAACCGCTACTACGACCTGGCGACGGACTTCTACGAGATGGGCTGGGGCCAGTCCTTCCACTTCGCGCCGCGCTTCAAGCACGAGGCCTTCAAGGCGAGCCTGCTCCGCCACGAGCGCTTCTTGGCGCGCAAGCTGCGCCTCGCGCCGGGCATGAAGGTGCTGGACATCGGCTGCGGCGTGGGCGGCCCGATGCGGAACATCGCGCGGCACACGGGCGCGGAGATTCTCGGCATCAACAACAACGCCTACCAGATCAAGCGCGGCGAGCGGCACAACGCGCGGCAGGGCCTGAGCCATAAGTGCGGCTTCGCTAAGGCGGACTTCCACCACCTGCCGGCGGAGGACGGGTCCATCGACGCGGTCTACACCATCGAAGCGAGCTGCCACGCCCCGGACCGGGTGAAGCTCTTTTCGGAGATCGCGCGGACCATGAAGCCCGGCGCGCTCTTCGGCGGCTACGAGTGGTGCCTGACGGGCAAGTACGACGCGGACGACGCGGAGCACGTGCGCATCAAGAAGGAGATCGAGGAGGGCAACGGCCTCCCGGACATGGCCTTCACCTGGGAAATCGACGAGGCCCTCAAGGCGAGCGGCTTCGAGGTCGTCGAAACCGTCGACCTCGCCCCCACCGGCGACCCCGAGACCCCCTGGTACCGCGCGCTCACGGGCGAAGACATGTCCCTGGCGGCGCTCCCCCGCACCCCCATCGGCCGCGAGATCACCAACCGCCTGACCTGGGTCCTCGAGAAGGTCGGCGTCGCCCCGAAGGGCACGCAGCAGGTCTCCGACTTCCTGAACGCCGGCGCGGACAGCCTGGTGGAAGGTGGGCGGCGTGAGATCTTCACGCCGATGTACTTCTTCCTGGCGAAGAAGATCGGGTGAGCGACGCCGGAAAGCGGAGGAGTTGCCGGAGCTCTTCCCGCGCCTCCACGCCTCGAAGAACTCGCAGCTCTAGCTTGCTTCATGGTCTGCCCCGACCGGGCGCCACCCCCATTTGGACCATGGTCGGCTTCGCGAATCCGCGCTTCTCTCGGTGCTCCACCCAGACGAAGGAGCGCCGTGATGGCCTCGAAAATGGTAACCGACAGGCAGAAGTCAGCCGCTCTCGTGCTGGCGATTCGTGATGCGCAGGGGGCCCGCTTGCGGGCTGGGCTCGAGGCCGACCTTGGTACCCCCACCCCGAGCTCCGCTCCGTGTCTCAGCGGCCCTCCGGCCGCATGCTGCGCGCCGGGCTCCTTGAATGGGCTCTAGCCCGTCCGGCGTCGCCGCAGCACCCAACCTGCAACCGGATCATCCACGGAGACCCAGAGCGGAGCTCGGGGTGGGGGTACTCGGCGGAGAGGCCGGGTCCGCGGGGCTCGCCTACCTCGCCGGCATGGGCGCGCGGCTGGCCGCAGCGCGGGACGCGATGGTCGCGGCCGACGAGGCCCACGAGGCAGAGCTCGGCGACGACCCGGCGGCCCGGGACGCCCGCGACGCCGCCACGACGCGCGCTCCGCGAGCGGTTGATCACGCTTCGTGAAATGGTGCGCGGCGTGTATGGCGCCCAGGCCGAGGAGGCCGTGTTCACGGGACGCACCGCCATGGACGCCGTCGTGGTGGCGCGCACGGCCGGCGAGGTGGCCACGCGCCTCGAAGCCGCGCCGCTCCCGGAACCGCGCGTGAACGGCGCCACCCTTGACGTCGCGGCCCTGGCCGCCGAGCTCCGGGCTGGCCGTGCCACCGTGGAGCAGGCCTTGGACGACGTGGCCCGCGAAGCCCGCGAGGCGCAGGTCACGCTCACGGAGAAGAGCGACGCGATGGCGGCCTACG
>JBCCAW010000408.1:0-5471 GCA_039814655.1 Myxococcota bacterium
GTCCTACTCGGCAACGTGTTTCGCCGTTTCGATCGGCAAGACCACTACGTAGGCGGGGGAAACGCCTTGCGCGCGTTCCTCGCGGGCGAATGGTTTTGGGCCAAGACCTCCTATGAGTACGCCATTCGCCTTCCAGAGGCTTTGGAAGTGTTCGGTGACGGGCTATTCATCCAGCCCAACGCGCGTCTGCTGCCGGAGCGTAGCCACAACGCCAATGTGGGGCTGCAGATCGACCACCAAGAAGGCGGCGCCGGGCGGTTCCGTGCGAACGTGTTTTTCTTCCTTCGTCAGGTAGAGAACCAGATAGTTCTGCTTCCCACGGCCGGTGACTTTCTAGGTCATGAAAACGTCAGTCAAGCCCGTAGTCAAGGAGTCGAAGTATCGCTGGCGTGGACCTCGCCTGGTGACTGGGTCTCTGTCCTCGGCAACCTCACCTACGTGGACCTGAGGAACCGCTCTTCTGAAGGGGACTTCGGGAGCTTCCAAGGGGACCGAATCCCCGGCCGTCCGTTCCTAACGGCGAATGGTAACGCGAGCTTCGTGGCTTCGAACATCGTCCGCCTTCGCGATGAGCTTCGCCTTGGCGGTGACGTGCGCTTCGTAGAGTCGTTCTTCCGTGGCTGGGAAAGCCAGGGAGACCTTGACTTCAAGGCCCGTGTTCGGCGGCAGGCCGCTTTGAGCACGTTCGTTTCCTATGGTTTCGGTTTCGGCTATTGGCGCCTTACGGCGACCTTCGAGATCACCAACCTCAACAATACGGAACTCTTCGACTTCTTCGGAGTACAGAACCCGCCACGTAGCTACTTTCTGAAAGTGACTGGAGAGTACCGGGCAGTCGCTCACGCAGCCGCCCGGCCCGTGCCCGCTGGATAAGCCCGTGAGCGCCACCCAGTGCGTGTACGTCCTCGTCTCGTCCCCGTTGCGTCTACGGGCCATGCGGACGGGTCGTGCGGTCCACCCCGCGTCCGGCGCGGTGTGGGGCGCTCGGAAGGGTCCACCGGCCTCCGAGGACTGCTTTTGTTGAAAATGAATTTGATTTTCGATAACGGGAAATAGAACGTCGACATGACCTCTCGCGACCCTTCCCACGCCCGCGCGTGCATCCTCACCTGCCCGACCCACTCGGAGGCCCAGGAGCTTGCGTCCCACCTTGCGGAGCATGCCGTGCCCTCACGCTTGCTGGCGCGGCCCGATGGCTGGCTGGTCAGCGTCGCCGCGGCCGATGGTGCCCTTGCGGCCGGCCTCTGTGGCGTGGAGGCGCCCGCTCGATCGCCGAGTCCCCCTCGGCGGTGGAGCCGGCACGCCCTGGGCGCCCTTGCCGGCGCCCTCCTTGCTGCAGTCGGCTACGGCGTGGGCTTGCTGGCGACGGCACCTTCGGCTGCCATGGCCGACGTACGAACGGACCGGGTCGCGCAAAGCGATGACGATGGGGACGGCATCGTCGACCGCATCGTCATCTTCGGCAGCGACGGCCGGCCTTCGGCCGTGTGGCATGATTCGGACGGCGATGGCGCTCCGGACCGCATCGTCCGCCTCTACCCAGACGCCGGCGAAGCCGTCGAGCTCGTCGACGAAGACGGCGACGGCCTGCCCGAGAGCATCAGCGTTCACGACGCGCGCGGCGCCCACCCCGGTGTCTTTGCCGCGCCTCGGGCCTCGAGGGCGCCCCGATGAGCCGGCGCCTCGCCGTTCTCGCGCTCGCCGCCATGCTTTCGGCGTGCGGCGACGACTCTTCGACGGTGCCCATCGCCGACGGTGGGGCCGATGCGGCCGTCGATATGCCCGCGCCTCGCCCCGACGCGACCTTCGAGGCGACGGAGGGGGGCTACCTCGTCTTTCACCGCGTGCAGACGCCGGACAGCCGCTCGATGTTCGCGACCCTCGTCCCCAACCTCGTCCAGGGCGACCTCGATCCCCGCGCTGCGCTCGAGCTGAGCGGCGTGAGTCGCGCACGTGTATTCGGGGACAAGATCTACACCTTTGACGGGGAGACGGGCGTGTGTACGCGCTGGAACGTGGGCCCGGACCTCGAGATCGCGCCGGACGTCCTCGCGGACGGCGAGGCCGCCGAGCTGAGCTTCGCGGGCCTCGGCGTGAGCCGTTTTACCGACCTCATCCTCTTCGCGAGCGAGGAGCGCGCCTTCCTCATCGACACGATCTTCCAGGACCTCGTCATCGAGTGGAATCCGACGACGATGCTGATCACGGGAAGCGGAGACGCGGGGCTTCGCCGCGACGACCTCGACACGAACGCCGGCCGTTTCACGCGGGTCGGCGAACGCTTCTTCATCCCCGTCAGCTGGACCAGCTTCAGCGGCGGCTTCGAGGCGACGGCGGCAGTCGCCGTTCTCGACCTGGCGGACGCGGACGGGTTGACGCTACTGGAGGACCCGCGCTGCGCCGCGACGAGCGACCTCTTCCTCGTCGACGGTCGGGTGCATGCCGTGCAGGACAACGTTGGCGGGCTGGCGACCATTGCTCTTCCGGAAGGGGAGGGCCCGCCACCGCCCTGCGTGCTCCGCCTCGACGAGGCGGGCGCGGCCTTCGATCCGAGCTACCTGGTCGATCTCCGCGCGCTGACCGGCTTCCCGCACGTGAGCGGTGCCGTCTCCCTCGGGGACGGCACCTTCGTCACGCACGTCTACACGAGTGACATAGACCCGCGCGGCCTCTCGCTCTTCGATGTGCTCGGCAACGCGCTTTGGCAGCGTGCCATCGTCGACCTTCGGGCCGAGACCGCCACGCTCGAGCCGGAGCTGGCCCCGGCGGGCATCTCGGCCGTGGGCTGGGTCGTCGACGGGAGCTACCTGGTGCCGCGTGCCGACGCCGACGGCACGGGATCGACGCTCTACGCGCTCACACCTGGCGGCCCTTTCGAGCTGCTCTCCGTCCCCGGCGAGTTCTTCCGCGTAGAACGGCTTCGCTAGCGAGAGGGCCGCTCGCGATGGAGCGGCAAAATCCACTGTTCGGGGAGAGCGGCGTCAGCGGCCAAATCGACGTTCGGGTCCAGCAAGCGCTGGCTGGGCCGTCCGTTGAGCGATGCCCAGACGTCGGCGCGTACCTCCACGGGCGCCGGGTATCCCTCGGCCTCGAAGCGCGCGCGTACTTGCCGGGCCAGGTCGCGGATGAGGTCCGGCTGCGTCGGCACCAAGCGCTGCTGAAGCGGCGAGAGCAGCTCCCGCGGGGCCAGCCGCGTCTCCCCTCCTTCCGCGTCGCGCAGGCGTAGCTCGAGCAGGCCCGTTTTTTCCATGACCATGACGTTCCACGCGAAGCGGTAGCCCTGCTCGTGCCAGCAAGCGTTTCCGCCGTGGAGGTGCTGGCGCAGCGGCAGAAGAGCCTGAAGGGCAAACCACGCCGCCAGCATCGCGAGCGCCGGCAAGGGCAGTCTGCGTGTCGCCGCGATCCGCGGCGGCGCGTGCCCTCGCCAAAGCCGCCGGGGCCAGCTCGGCTCGAAGAAGAGCGGCGTCGCCAGGATCATCAGCCAGGGAAACACGCCGATGGGGAAGAGCAGGGCGGTGACGGCGTGAAAACCGACCACCGCCGCATAGGCGAGTGGGCGCGTTCGGCGCCGAAGGAGAAAGAAGACCACGAAGAGGTCGAAGAAGAGCCCTGCCCAGCTGAAGACGTAGGCGAGCCAAACGTCGTCCATCAGCGGGCCGACGAGCGGCGCGTGCGCGTAGCGGCTGAGCCAGGTGTGGAGCGGCTCCGCCCGGAGCAGCCAGTCGCCGCGGAGCTTGGCCAGCCCAGCAAAAACGTAGACCAGGCCTAGCTGCAGCCGGAGCGTCCAGAGGCACCAGCGCGGCAGCTGGCCGATGCGTCGTCGCCCGAGGGTGCCGCTGCGCCCGAGGGGCATGGCCAGCATCAGCGCCGCGAGCAGGCTGACCAGGTAATAGTGGTTCAGGTAGGTCGTCCGGTCGACGAGCTCGAGGTAGCTGAAGGCAACGAGAAAGACCGCCGTGCAGAATCGATGGGCCACGCCGCTCGCGATGCCGATCGCGCTGAGGAAAACGACGGCGAACACGCCGTGCATCGCCGGACCGGGCAGGCGCTCGAGCCCTTCGACGAAGGGGAACGCGAGCTCCGGCGCCACATAGAGGTCATGCACCCACCCCTTCGCTTCATAACGGAGCGCGTTGGCCGCCATGGCGAGGCCGAAGGCCACGCGGAAGGCGACGAGGGACGCGCCGTCGACGGGAGTCGCGAGGTGAAGGCGAAGGCGCTCAGTCACCGTCGGTCGGGTTGAAGGTCACGGTGACGGCCAGCAGACCCGCTGCGTCGACCACGAGCAGCTGCCGCAGATTTCCTAGCCGCTCGTAGGCCGTCATGACGATCTCCGGTTCTTCGGAGACCCGTTGAGCGAGCGCTACGCCCTGGAGGTCGCCGATGGCGGCTTCCGCCGCGTCGAAGGCCGCCATGATCTGCGTGTCCAGCTCCGGGCTGCGGCTCGCGACCCAATCGCCGATGCCCTGGCCCGCGTCCGGCGTGCCGTCGTAGAGCGCGCGGGCTCCGGCCAGCGTTTCCCGGGCGTAGAGCGCGCTTCGCTCGCTGAACCGCGCTTCGGCCGAGTCCGGCTCGGGCCGGCCCTGCGTCCGAAGGCCGAGGGGCTTGCCGATCTTCAGCTGCTGCACGTTCTCGATGGTGAAGACCATCTGCTCGAAGAGCGCGCTCGCCGCCTCGAAGGCGTCGGCGTAGATGTCCCGCTCGGTGCTGCCCGGCGCGCTCAGCTCGAGCGCGTAGTGGTCGCCCTCGGGGCTCCAGGCCTCACGCAAATCCTCAAGTCGGGTCCCGAGATTCTCCACGACGGCCCGCACATAGTCGCAGCGGCGCGGGTTTTCCTGGAAGGCCACGGTCGCCTCTTCGGAGCTGACGAAGGGCCGCGTCACGTCTTGCCCGTGCACGAGGTACTCGAGGGCCGGAAGCCCCTTTAGCTTCGCGCCGACGCGCTCGAGCGCCTCGCCGTCCGAGAGCGGCTCGTCACTGGCCAAAAACGCCTCGATGCGGTCCGGCTCCGCGGGCCAGAGGTCCAGGTCCGGGCCGACGCGCCAGGGCGAGTCCGTGTAGGGCCCGAAGGCGAACACCTCGGCGCGCTTGAAGGCGCGACGCGTCGCTTCCAGACGCGCGACGAGCGTCGCGTACGCGGCCGGAGTCGGCGCCGCGCAGAAGGCCTCCGCTGCGCTCGAAAGCGAAGAGAGCTCCTGCGCGGCATCGGCGTAGCGCGCCTCCACCAGCGCGGCCGCGTTGGCGTTCAGCGCGGGCACGTCGAAGGACGCTCCGCTCTCGCCGCAGGCGACCATTCCGAAAACCAAGACGAGCACGGCACGCATAGCCATCACCTTAGAGGGACTCGAGAAAAGCGACGAGCGCGTCGCGGTCGGATCTGGGCAAGGCCACGAAGGCATCGCGCGCCTCTTCGGCTTCGCCACCGTGCCAGAGAATGGCCTCGAGGAAGCCGCGCGCGCGGCCGTCGTGGA
>JBCCAW010000853.1:0-1631 GCA_039814655.1 Myxococcota bacterium
ATCGGCCGCACACCGGCGTCCTCGCAGGCGGCGGCGAAGCGCACGGCCCCGCCGAGGTCGTCCCGGTCCGTCAGCGCCAGGCGCCGGAGATCGAGGTCCGCGGCCCGGGCCGCCAGGGCCTCCGGCGTCGCGGCCCCCTCGAAGAACGAAAAGGCGCTCCGCGCTTCGAGCTCGACGTATTCGCTCATGGCGATGGCCCCAAACCTTCACCGGGCCCTTCACTCGACGGTGGCGACGACCTCCCAGCGGTCGTCGTGCCCTTCGGTGAACGCGGCGCGAAGCAGCGCCAGCAGGGGGCCCTCGAGCTCGGCCCAGGCCAGGAGCTCCACCGCGTGCGACTCCGGCGCGTCGGCTTCCCACCAGCTCGGCGTGGCGCGCTCGACGCGGCTCAGACGCACGACGCGCCGGCGCTGGCCGGCCAGCGTGACGGCGCCGTTTCGCACCGGTGCGGGCGGGTCGACGCGACGCCAGGGCAGCCCCGCACGCGCCGAGGGTTCGAAGACGTCGGCGGCGAAGCTCTCCGCGTCGCTGAGCGACGCCGTCGCCGCGGCCGGCACGTCGAGCCGAGGTCCCCGTCGCGTCTCCCAGCGGGCGCGCTCGAGGGGATGGCCCTGGTCCCGGGGCGTCGCGCGCCGCGGGGTCGCGCCGCGCCGCGCCAGCCGGTCGAGGGCCACGGCGCGCGCGCCGGCACGGGCGTCCATGCCGCTCGCGTCGCGGTCCCCAAGGGCGGGAAAGAGCCGCTCGCTTCGCGCGACGAAGGGCGCCGTCTCCATGAGCTGGAGCGTGAAGCCGTGCACCGGAGCCGGGAGCCGGACGTCTTCGAGGCGTCCTCGGAGCATGGCCAGCAGCGCGTCGCCCTCCGCGAGGGGCACGGCGCTTCGAAGGGGGACGCGGAGCGGAGCGGGCGCACCACGCGCTGGCCGGGAGAGCCCGACGCGCAGGTCCAGGCGCAGCTCCGCGGCGACCACCGCCACGCCGACGGCCCGGGCCCGGCGCACGAGCTGGCGCGCGGCGGGCGCGAGGAGGAAGGTGAGCGCTTCGACCTGCGTGACCGGGTCGTCGAGGCGCGCCGTGACCTCCGGAGCCGGCGCGCTGCGCGGCGTGCTGGGTCCCCGGCGGTCCGCGCGGCTCCCCGCGGCGAGACCCAGGTCGTCGAGGCGCCGCCGCGCCGCCGCGAGGGCGGGACCGAAGCGCGCGCCCAGGGACGCCGGGTCGAGGGCACGGAGGGCCGCCACGTCACGCACGCCGAGGGCCCGCAGGTCGAGGAGATGGTCGGCGGGGAGCTCGAGCACCTCGAGCGGGGCCGCCCCGAGAAAACTCGCCGCCGCGTCCGGCGGCACGAGAGGCGCGCCGGCGCCGAGGGCCGCGGCCCAGGCGACGGTCGCCGTGGGTCCGACGGTGACCCGTGCCGGGCCGAGGCGAGCCGGCACCAGCGCGCGGGTCTCATCGATCCAGCCCTCGAGCAGCGCCTGGGCCTCCCCGCTCCGTGCGCCGCCCGCGCCACTCCGGCGGGACGGGCCCTGCGGCGGCTCGACCCAGAAGCGGCCGGCGGTGACCGGGCTCGAGGCGTGGCCCGCACCGATACGCGGCGAGACCTCGAGGAGCGCGGCGACGACTTCGCGGCGGGCCCG
>JBCCAW010000843.1:0-1694 GCA_039814655.1 Myxococcota bacterium
GGCGGACGTTCTACCGGTTAGCCCGCCGGGGGGCAGACCCGGTCGAGCTCGATGGTGATGTACTCGTCGTAGCTCACGGGAACGCCCGGGCGCGCTGCATGTGGTTGTCGTGCCGAAGGTGCAGTCGAAGGCCTCGTGCGCGGCCCCGTCGACATCGTCGTCGCAGCCGTTGCAGACCTCTTCCGGGGCCGCGCAGGTGTCCCAGGATGCGCAGACCAAACAGCCCTGGTTGCCCGCCACCCCGCGGCCCGTGAGGCACGGGCGCTGGTCCCCGAGCGTCGCCGGGTTGCAGTCTTCGTCGACGTTCGCGGCGGCTCGCGGGACCACGTGCGTCGATGCGCTCCGGCAAGGCACGGGTCTCTTTGTGCCCCCCGTTCAACGCGCGCCCAGCCTCCGCGCCGTCACGAAACGCACGGTCGGCGGCGTCGCGCGATGCCCGCGGGGGCTTTCTTCAGGAACGCCGCTTGCAGCGCCGTTTCCCGTGACCTCGCCGTCGCTGCCCACCGAGCCCTCCTGGTCCGAGGCCGCGCTGCGGGCGGCCATGCCGGCGCTCGCGGGGGACGTCCCGGAGGACGAGCTGCGCGCGCTCGTTCGTTGGGCGGGTCCGGACGCCGAGGCGCTCGCGCTCGCTGGGCGTGGCGCTGCCCTGCTGGGGGCTCGCCGCTTCTGTACCGCTTATGCGCAGGCGCCGGAGACGTGGTGTGCAGCGCTCGAGGGGCGCGGGCTGCTGCGCGCATGGCAAAGGAGCGTTCGCCGGCTGGCGACGGAACCCGCGGCGCGGCTCGCGGAGCTGGCGCAGAGTCCGACGGGCCTGCAGCTGACGGCCCTCGTGGCCTCCGGCGTCGCTCCGCATTCGCTCGCGCCGCTGCTCCGCACGGGCTGGCTGGCCTGGCGCAGTCCCCATCGCCTCGCCGTGCCTGACGCGCGCCGTCCGCTCGCCCTTCGCTGGCTGCCGGCGCCGCCGGCGCCGGGGCCGTTCTTGCTCCGCGTCATGCGGGTCCGGCTGGCCGAACGCTCCTGGGACGATGACGAGCGCGCCTGCCTCGCGGCGTGTCTCGCCGTCCCCACGTTCGCCAATGCGCTCGAGGACGCCGAGCTCGCCGAGGCCGTTCAGAGGCTCCGGCGAAGTGCGTACGTGGCCCCTGCGCTCGCGGCGGCGATGCCCCGCTTCGCCGCCGGCGCCGCCCGGCCCCTGCGTCAGGCCGTGGCCGCCGCACGCCTCGAGCAGGGCGACTACGGCGAGGCGATGCGGCTCCTTGGCGACCGAAGCCGCGTGTCGCGCGTTCTCCGGGCGCATGCCTTGCTCTGCCTGGGCCGGCATGCGGCGGCCCAGCGCGTGCTCCGCGCCCTCGGTCCGCGCGCGCACGACCTCAACTGGGAGCTCCAATGGGAACGCGCCGCCTTCGAGGCCGGCGACCGCGGCGCGGAGCAGCGGCTCCGCCGGCGTGTCGTGCGGATGCGCGAGGGGCGCGAGCGCGCCCTGGTCTCGGTGCTCCTGGCCGAAGCCACCGAGCGTCGCTCGCATCGGGCGTGCGTCGGTCCCTACGAACGGGCCGGCGAGGCGCTCCGCGCCGCCGGCGAGACCATGACCGCGACCTATTGTGACGCTCGGCGCGCGCGAGCCCTCGTGCGTGCCGGCTTGCGGGAGGAGGCGTGCGGCGTCGCGGCCGCGGCGTGGTCGGCTTCCGGCGCCA
>JBCCAW010000808.1:0-1950 GCA_039814655.1 Myxococcota bacterium
CAAGCTGCTCTCTCAATTGTACGACAGTGAGATCTTCGACATCGACGTCTCCTTTCTTCAGCATTGGCGCTGGTTCAGGTTTCAATGGTGTTGACGGCCCTTCAAGTACAGATAACACAAGAGTATCCGACTGCGGAACAAAGACCTTGTTAGCATCAACGGTAGCATATCCTGGACTGAAGTGTCATTGTCGACTTACCAGGCGGCCTCCCTGGCAAGCAGGACATAGTACGTACTGCCATCCCCCACAAAACTTGCAGGATAGGTTTGGAATCTCCCCCGTCGTCTTCGCGCATACAGGGCACGGGCGCCCGGAGCTGGGCGATCTCCTCGTCGAAGGAGCCCGTGGTGTCGATGGAGAGCGCCACGTCGAGCCGGCCCGCGCGCGCGGCGATCTCCCGCGGCGTCTCCACCGCGGGCCCGCCGAAGGGCAGCTCGAAGCGAAGGTCCGCCGAAGGCAAGGCCGGCTCGTTGCCGCGAACGGGCCCGAGGCCCGCCTCGAGGCCCGCGTCCACCGGCGGAAAAGGGAAGCCGCCGTCGAGGCGGAGCCCGCCGAGGTCGAGCGCGGGCCGCCCGTCGCTGGCGCAGGCTCCCAGCAGCGCCACTGCCCAGGCGGCCGCGGTTCCACCGGTCCATCGCCAGGGCTTCACCCCCCTTAGATGGCACGACCGGTCCCGCGCTGCACCCCTTCCGTTGACACGGGGGGCGGCCGCAGTACCATCAGGGGCCGATTTTTATGGGGGGACCGGAGCGTCGTTTCACGCTCCCGGCGGCCCTCCAACGGCTGCCGCCATGTTCAAGCTCGTCATCTCGGACGACGAAGGGAAGACCACGGTCGTCCCCCTGGTACGCGACGAGATTTCGATCGGGCGTCAGGAGGGGAACACGATCCGCCTCACGGAGCGGAACGTGTCGCGGCGTCATGCCGTGCTCCGGCGCGACGCCGGGGGCTTCGCCATCGAAGACCTGGGCTCGCACAACGGCGTCCGAATCAACGGCCGGCGCATCGAGGGGCAGGCGCCGCTCGCCGCCGAGGACCAGGTCGCCATCGGCGACTACGTGGTCACGCTGCACGAGGAGGTCGCCGCCGGCACCGCTCAGGCCGAGGCCGACGCGCCGCTCGTGCCCCCGCGGCTGGTGATGCTCACGGAGCCCGCGCCCGGCGCCGAGTTCGCGCTCACCGGCGACGGCCAGCGCATCGGTCGGGCCGAGGAGCTCGACATCTGGATCAACCACCGCTCCATCTCCCGGGAGCACGCGGTGGTGCGCGTCGACGGCGGCGTGATTCGCGTGGTCGACCTGCAGAGCGCGAACGGGCTCCGCCTCAACGGCAAGGACACGGCGGACGCCGTGCTCTCCGCGGGCGACATCATCGAGCTCGGGCAGGTGCGCTTCCGCTTCGTGGGCGCCGGGGAGACCTTCGTCTTCGACCCGGCCGAGGTGGCGCCCGTGCCCGCGCCGGAGCGCGGCGCCTCGCGCCTGCCGCTGCTGCTCGCGCTGCTGGTGATCGGGGGCGCCATCGCCTTCGGCGTCGCCTACCTGAGCAAGGAGGCGCCGGCGTCGACGCGCCCGCCGGAGCCCCTCGCTCCCGTGGGCGCCGAGCGCTCCGCGGACGACGAAGCCGCCGCGGCCGCCGCGCGCTGCGAAGCGGCCCGGGCCGAGGGGCGCCGGGAAGACGCCCTCGTGGCCGCCGTCGCGGCCCTGGAGCTCAACCCCGCGAACGCGGAGGCCATGGCCTGCCGGGCGGCGCTCGGTGAGGCCGCGGAGGCGCGCGCGAGGTGCCTTTCGGTCGCGGAGGCCTCGCGCGACGACCCGACGCTCATCGACCAGGCCTACTTCACCTGCGCCGACCTCGCGGACCCGGGGCCCGAGGTCCTGGCCACGCGCCGGGCGTACGCCGAAGCGCACCTGGCCCGGGGCGCAGAAGCCCGCGCCGCCGGCGACCGGGAG
>JBCCAW010000403.1:0-5518 GCA_039814655.1 Myxococcota bacterium
GGCGCGTCGCCAGCCTCCGTCGGCTACTGTCCCGTCCACATGAGTCTCCTCGCGACCCTCCCTGGCCAGCTGCGCCTCCCCGTCATCGGCGCGCCGCTCGTCATCATCTCGAACCCCAAGCTCGTCATCGCCCAGTGCACGGCCGGCATCGTGGGTTCCTTCCCGGCGCTCAACGCCCGGCCGCAGAGCCAGCTCGACGAGTGGCTCGACGAGATCACCTCGGCGCTCCGGGACTGGGACGCAAAGCACCCGGACCGGCCCGCGGCCCCCTTCGCCGTGAACCAGATCGTGCACCGCTCGAACGACCGCCTCGAGGCGGACATGATGACCTGCGCGAAGTACCGGGTGCCGCTGGTCATCACGTCCCTCGGGGCCCGCGTCGAGCTCAACGAGGCCGTGCACGGCTGGGGCGGCGAGACGCTTCACGACGTCATCAACGTGAAGTTCGCGCGCAAGGCCCTCGAGAAGGGCGCCGACGGTCTCATCCCCGTCTGCGCTGGCGCCGGAGGTCACGCCGGGCGCCTTTCGCCCTTCGCGCTGGTGAGCGAGATCCGCGAGTTCTACGATGGGCCCATCGCGCTCTCCGGGAGCATCGCAACCGGCGGCGGCGTGCTGGCGGCGCAGGCCCTCGGCGCGGACTTCGCCTACATCGGCTCGGCCTTCATCGCGACGGCCGAGGCCCGCGCGACCGAGGACTACAAGCAGGCCATCGTCGACGGCAAGGCCGACGACATCGTGTACTCGAGCCTCTTCACTGGCGTGCACGGCAACTACCTCAAGCGCTCCATCGAAAACGCCGGCCTCGACCCGGACGACCTGCCCGAATCGGACCCCAGCAAGATGAACTTCGGCTCCAGCGGTCTCGGCGGCGGCAAGAAGGCCTGGAAGGACATCTGGGGCTCGGGTCAGGGCATCGGCGCGATTCGAGAGGTCGCGCCCACGGGCAGCTACGTGGACCGCTTGGCCCGCGAGTACACGGCGGCGCGCGCTCGCGTTTTCGCATGAGCTACCGCGACGACAACGACGCGCTCCGGGCGCGCGTGGAGAGCCTCGAAGGCGAGCTCCAGCACACGCGGCGGGCGCTCGACGAGGAGCGCGAACGCGGCCAAGCGGTGGGGCTCGCGGAGTCGCCGCTGCCCGGGCTCTTCTCCGGCCCCGCGGAGGTGGTGTTCGAGCGCGACGTGCCCCAGCCCCTCGACGAGACGACGGTAGAAGAGCTCGTCCTGGCGCTCCGGGACTACACCGGCGTGCTCGGCGCCTTGGAGACCATCGGCCGGACGACGGAGTGGCGCGCGTACCCGCAGCGCGGTGTCCCCAGCGAGCGCACGCGGGACGTCTCGCTTCGCGCCACGGAACGTGCGGGCGCGACGCGCGTTCGCGTCCGTCAGGACGTCGCGGCTCGCCGTCGCCAGGCGCGCTCCAGCCTTCGTGGCTGGGGCATGATCCTGCTGGTGGTCTCGCTCTTCGCGATGGTCCCCGTGCGGGGTGGCGCCCGCACGGTCCTGGTATTGCTCGTCGCCAGTCTCCCGGCGCTCGTGGCCATGCAGCGGCTGGTCTTTCGGCGGTCCATGCAAGGGACCCGGGCGGCCCTGGCGGCCATCGTCGACGCGCACCTTCCGGCGAGCGCTCGGCCGGCGCGCGCGCGCGTCGCCGAGGACGAGGCGCAGCTCGAGGTCCCGGCGTCGCTCCCCGCGGCCGGCAGCGAAGCGGAGCGCTGATCAGGCGGCTTTGGCGCGGAGCGACGTACCGGTCTTCGCCCAGGCGCCCTGCCGGTAGAACATCGCGCCGAGCGCGGCCTTCACGATGAAGCTCAAGGGGAAGCCGGCCCAGACCCCGACGACGCCGAGGCCGAGCGGAAAGCCGAGCAGCCAGCTCAGGGGGATCTGCACCAGCAGCGTGCCGAGCACGTTGATCCAGAGGCTCGTGCGCGTCGCCCCGGCGCCGCGGAACATGCCCACGAAGGCGATGTGCAGGCCCACGATGGGCATGCCGTAGCCGAGGATCTGCATCCACTGCACGGCGAGTTCGTGGAGCGGCGTGCCCGGCGCCACGTCGAAGAGCGCCACGAGCCCGGACGCGCCCGCGATGATCGCGAGGGCGATGCTGGTCATCACCAGGAGGCAGAGCACCACGCTCGAGCGGACTACGGCCTTCGCCTCACGCACGTCGTGGGCGCCGAGCGCGTTGCCCACCATGGCGCCGGTGGCCTGGGAGATGCTGAGCCCGGGAATGAACGCCAGCGCCTGCACGCGGAGGCCCACGCCGTGGGCCGCGACGGCGACCTCGTCGATGCGGCCGAGCATGCCGATGATGGACACGAAGCCCGCGTTCAGGATGACCATGTCGAGGGCCGCCGGCGCGCCGATGCGGAAGAGCTCGCGCGCGATGCTCGCGTCGATGCGCTCCGGGTTGAGGGGCAAGCGCAGGCCGGCGACGCGGCCGCTGGCCATGACCGCGACCAGGAGGACCACGCCCACGGCCTGGCTCACCACCGTGCCGATGGCTGCCCCCTGCACCCCGAGCGCCGGCATCCCGAGGTTCCCGAGGATGAGCCCATAATTCAGCAGCACGTTGAGGCCGTTCGAGACGAGGGCCACGAAGAAGGGCAGCCGCGTGTTGCCCACGCCCCGGAGCAGCCCGGCGTAGAGGATGGACAGGTAGTAGAAGACCGTGAAGCCGACGTGTGGCCGCAGGTAATCGAGGCCGAGGCGGACGACGTCCGGGGAGGCGCCGAGGCCGCGGAGAATGGCTGGCGCCAAGAGGTTGCCCAGGAGCGCGACGACGAGCGCGACGGCCACGGTCAGCATCGTGGACTGGCGCATCACGTGCTCGACGCGGTCCTCGTCCCCGGCGCCGTGCGCCCGGGACACGGCGGCCACGGCGCCGACCACGAGGCCCATCATCCCGACCATGAGCAGGAAGACCACCTGCGTCGCGAAGCCCAGCGCCTTGAGCGCGTCTTCGGCGTTCGGGAGCCGCCCGCACATCGCCGTGTCGACGGCGAGGCTCAACACGCTGAGCACGTTCAGGCCGATGACCGGCAGCGCCAGATCGACCAGGCGCCGGAAGATCGGCGGCGCATCCGGCGCACCGGAGGGACCGCATTCGTGAGGGAAGGGCCCGTGCTGCGGGTGGTGCTCCGAGGGGGCCACGGGCCCCTCATGGGGCCAAAGGAACGATGGCGCACCCCGTCGCGGGCAACGACGCGCTCAGCGCGCGGCGGCGAGGAGCGCGAGCGCCGCGACTGCCGCCGTTTCCGCCCGCAGCACGGTGGGTCCGAGGGAGAGCGGCGTCCAGCCCGCGTCGCGAAAGGCGCGCAGCTCCTCGGCGCTCAGCCCGCCCTCGGGCCCCACGGCGACCCAGCCGCGCGCGGAGGGTCTTCGCGGGCCGTCCTGCCGGGCGCCGCACACGAAGCCGGGCGCCGCGCCCCGGGCCGCCAGGGCTTCGTCGAGGACCACCGGTCCGCGGACCGCGGGGGTCCAGGCGCGCTCTGCCTGTCGCGCGGCTTCCGTGGCGAGGGTGGCCCAGCGCGCGCGGCGTTTGGCGGCGCGCGCCGCATCGGGCGTCGCCACGCTTCGTGCGCCCTGAAAGAAGACGATCTCCGTGGCCCCGATCTCCGTGGCCTGGCGCACGACGTCGCCGGCCTTCTTGCCCTTCGGCATCCCCATGACGAGCCCGAGCGGCGCGTCGGGCTCCGCCCGGAAGCGCCGCTTTACGCGCGCCGTCCCGCCCGCCTCGAGCCTCGCCTCGGCCAGGCCGCCGCGGCCATCGAAGAGGAGGAGCGCATCGCCGGGCCCGAGGCGAAGCACGCGGAGATGCTGCTGCGCGGGAGCGGGCAGGCGCAGCGTCGCCGCTTCCTCCGGGAGCGCGTCGACGGGAACGCGCCTCAGCGCCGAAAGACCAGGGCCCGCCACTCGTTCTCCTTGGGCGACGCCTCGGGCGCGAGGCCGGCCGCCACGTAGGCCGCGGTGACCTCCTCGTGCGCCTCTTCGAGGATGCCGCTCAAGACGAGCAGGCCGCCGGCGGCGACGCGCGCCACGAGCGCGTCGCGCATGGCCAGGAGGATGGGCGCCTGAATGTTGGCGAGGACCAGGTCGTAGGTCCCCGCGACGTCGTCGATGGGCGTCGCGCTGGCCGCGAGCGTGGTGCCGTTGCGGGAGGCGTTCTCCTCTGCCGTGCGCACCGCGTCGGGGTCGACGTCGACGGCGACGGCCGAGGCGGCGCCGAGGAGCCGGGCGGCGATGGCCAGGATGCCGCTGCCGCAGCCCACGTCGAGCACGCGCTCCCCGCCTCGCGTCCGCGCGTCGATCTCCCGGAGCACGAGGCGCGTCGTCTCGTGAATGCCGCTCCCGAAGGCGTAGCCCGGGTCGATGGTGAGCACGACCTCGTCCGGCCCGGGCTCGACCTCGCGCCAGCTGGGCCGGAGCAGGAGTCGTTCGCCGAGCTTGGTGGGCTCGAAGAAGGCCTTCCAGGCCTCACGCCAGCCGTCGCCCTCGACGAAGCGAAGGCTGGCCGGCTGGTCGAGGCGGGCGGCCGCCCGCCGCGCCGCCTCCTCGTCGCCGAAGCTCGCCACGAGCGTCACGCTCTCCCCGGCGTCGGGCACATTGAGCGTCGTCCCATCGCGCTCCTCCACACCGAGGCAACCCAGCGTCCAGAGCCGGTCCGAGACCAGCTCGGCGTCGTCGCCGGAGACGGCGACGTGAAGGTAGGGGTAGCGCGGCGCGGCGGGCATGCGCGCCGGACCCTAGCAGCCTCGCGGGAGGGCTCGTTTCCGTTTCCGTTTCCGTTTCCGTTTCCGTTTCCGAGTCCGTCTTCAGAGCCTCGAGAACGCGACGGCCCACGCGGCGAAGAGGACTACCCAGGCCGCGGCCGTCAGCCGCTTGCCGCCGCGCCAGCACACGTAGGGCGTCACCGGCGGCACCAGCGCCGCGAGCTTCCAGCGCGGGGCTTCCGGTCCGAGCAGGGCCTGCCAGAGCGCGACGCCGTGGGTCATGAGCGCGGCCCAGCCGAGGCTCAGCGAGACCAGGAAGAGCGTCGCGTCGTCGCCCATGGCTGGCTCAGCGGTCGTCCTCGATGCGGAGGAGCCGGGCCGGGGCTGCGCTGAGCGCGAGGCGGTCGATCTCCGCGAGCGCCGCGCGGACGTCGCCTTCGAGAGCCTCGTGCGTGAGCATCACGACGCTCACGGTGCCGCCCTCCGGCGCGCGTCCTTCCTGCATCATCTGGCCGATGCTGACGTCGAAGCCGCCCAGCACCCCTGCCAGCCGGCCCAGTACGCCCGCGTCGTCCTTCGCGGTGAAACGCAGGTAGTAGCTGCCCCGGTGCGTCGCGAGGGGGCGCACCGGCGCATCGCGAAGCGACTCGCCGCGGAAGGCCCGGGACGGCACACGCGCATGGGTCGCGGCGAGCAGGTTGCGGCCGACGTCCACGATGTAGCTCACCGACACTCCCTTACACGGCCTGTGTCCGTGACCCCCGCAGACTCAGCAGGCCGCGTCCGTGAGCTACCTTAGTACGGCGA
>JBCCAW010000304.1:0-7188 GCA_039814655.1 Myxococcota bacterium
CGAGGAGATCGCCCTCGGCCTCCTGCGCTCCAGCGGCGCGCGTCCGGACCCCACGGACCCGCACTGGGTCGCCGTGCGGCTCCGGGATCAGGCGTCTTCGTCGCCGTCCAGCGCGACGAGCGCGCCGTAGAGCTCCGGGCGTCGGTCCCGGAAGAACCCCCAGCCGGCGCGGGCCGCGGCGAGCCCCGAGCGACTGAAGCGCGCGATCGCCACGCCCTCCTCCTCCCGGTCCAGCCCGGCGACGCGCTCGCCGCGGGCGTCGCACACGAAGGACGAGCCATAGAAGGTGATGGCGTCCTCGCGGCCCACGCGGTTGGCCGCCGCGACGGGCATGGCGTTGGCGACGGCGTGCCCGGCCATCACGCGCCACCACGGGTCGCGCGTGTCGTTGTCGGGCTCCTGGGGCTCGCTCCCGATGGCCGTGGGGTAGAGCAGCACCTCCGCGCCCGCGAGGGCCATGGCGCGCGCGGCCTCCGGAAACCACTGGTCCCAGCAGATGCCCACGCCGATACGGCCCGCGCGCGTCGCGAACACCCGAAAGCCCTGGGCGCCGGGCCGGAAGTAGAACTTTTCCTCGTAGCCGGGGCCGTCCGGGATGTGGCTCTTGCGGTAGACGCCGAGCTCGCGGCCATCTGCATCGAAGACGGCCACGCTGTTGAAGTAGGCCTGGCCCGCGCGCTCGAAGAAGGACACGGGGAGAACCACGTCGAGCTCCCGGGCCAGCGCGGCGAAGCGCGCGAGGGTCTCATGGCCTTCCGCCGGCGCGGCCAGGGCAAAATGCTCCTCGCGCTCCTGCTGCGGAAAGTAGGGCCCCTCGAAGAGCTCCGGGGTGAGCACGAGCGTGGCGCCGAGCGCCGCCGCCTCCCGCACGCCCGCCTCCACGCGCGCCACGTTGGCCGTACGCGTGCCGTTCAGCCGGCACTGCACCACCGCCACCGCGAGCTCGTCCGTGTCGCTCATGCTGGCCCCGAGCGTGCATGGCGCGGAGGCTCCGGCAAGCGCGGGATCTGCTGGGTGACGCAGTGCACGGCGCCGCCGCCGGCCAAGATCGACCGCGCCGGCACCGGGCGGACCCGGCGCGCCGGGAAGAGCCGGGAGAGCGCAACGCAGGCGGCCTCGTCGGGGGCCACGCCATACGCCGGGACGAGCACCTGACCGTTGGCCAGGTAGTAGTTCACGTAGCTGGCCGGGAGGAGAGCGCCCTCGGCGTCGTGCACGGCTCCGGGACTCGGGATGCGGTGCA
This sequence comes from Myxococcota bacterium, assembly GCA_039814655.1. Classification (GTDB taxonomy): domain Bacteria; phylum Myxococcota_A; class Polyangia; order Polyangiales; family Houyiibacteriaceae; genus CALCTH01. Next base: position 1,244 of record JBCCAW010000304.1, read on the forward strand.
CGCGGAGCCGGCGCCCCTGCGCGTCGTGGGCCGCCTCGAGCTGGCGCGCGAGCGCGAGGAGCATGCCTTCGTTCGGATCGCCGTGCTCCGGCGACATCACCACCACCTCGCCGGGGCGCACGAAGCGCGCGAGCGTGTCGATGTGCCCGTCCGTGTGGTCCTGGCGAAGGGCCCCGTCGAGCCAGAGCACGGCGCGCACCCCCAGGAAGGACGCGAGCGTCGCCGCGAGCGTCGCCTCGTCTTGACCGTTGGGCCGCGGCGAGCGCAGCCACGAGTCACGGGTGACCAGCAGCGTGCCCTCCCCGTCGAGCTCGATGCCCCCGCCTTCGCCAACGAGCGCGCTCTGGCGCAGGGGGAGCGAATGCGCCGCGGCGAGCCTGGCCGCGAGCTCCGCGTCGCACTCCATGAGGTAGCGCCCGCCCCAACCGTCGAAGGTGAAGGCCAGGGCCAGCGGCGCCCCGCGCCCGTCGCGCCCGACGAGCGGGGCCGTGTCCCGGGTCCAGGCGTCGCCGTAGCGCGCGGGGAGCGCCTTTACCCCGGCGGGGAGCGGGGCGCCGGCGTCCTCGCCCGGCGGCACGAGCAGGTGCACGGGCTCGGTCCGCCCGATCGCCGCCGCCAGCGCGAGGACTTCGGCTCGCGCCGCCTCCAGGTCCGGCCACTCCGCGTCCCGGTAGGGCAGAGCCATCCAGCACCCCGCGTGCGGCGCGTGCTCGGGCGGAACGAAGACCTCGGCGTGCGGCTCCACGCACGAACCATGGTCGAGAGCCGTCCCGAGTAAAGCCGCGCCGCCCGCTCGGCGGACGTCGCCGCGGGACGAAGTCCGCTCGCTCACCGTATCCCGAACGTGCACCCCCCTTCGAGCACCGGCGCGCGGCCCCGAGCGCGCGTGAGTCGAGAGCCGCGAAACGTGGGCGGACGCCCGCAGCGGTGTCTCGCAGGCGCCACGCATCGCCGCGCGACGGCGAGAGGATCCTTCGGTATTTTTCCCATCGCGCGCCGGGCCAGCGCCTTGCAGTGGACGCCAGGCGTGCTCCCTCGCGGCTCCTCTCCCTTCACCGCGCGCCGCGGCGCGCGGCTCCTGGCGCGGCTCACGGCGCTCTCCCTGGCGACGCTCAGCGCGAGCGCGGCCGCGCAAGAGCGCCCGCGGCCACCGGTGCAGACGACGGACCTCTGGACCGAACTCGAGGCTGGCGTGCGCTACCTGCGACGCAGCACCAGCGCGCCCGCGGTGATTCACGTGCTCGACGTGGACCTCGACACGGAGGGCCTCGACCTCGACGCGACCCCGCACCGGGAGCGGTGGGGCAGCGTCCGCGAGCTCGCCCGCGCCGCCGACCATGGCTACGCCATCAACGGCGGCTTCTGGGAGTCCATGGCGACACCCGGCGGCCTGCAGGTTGGGGAGGGAGAGGCCTGGCCGAACAGCGTCGACGACGAGCGCTACGGGATCCTGGGCGTGCGACGCGAGCGCGGCCGGCTGCGGGCCTTCGTGGAGGCGCCGGAGCGCGTCCGGGAGAGCCCGGACGGTCTGCATGCGGCGCTGAGCGGCAGGCCCTTGCTCGTCGCGCGCGGCGAGGTGGCGACGGAGGCCATCGACGCCTCGACGTCGGCCAACCGGCTCCAACCCCGCACCGCCGTGGGCGTCGCCCGGCGCGGGCGGCGTCTTCTCCTCGCCGTCACGGACGGTCGCCAGGACCACAGCCGCGGCATGACGCTCTACCAGCTCGCCCGCACGCTTCAGGAGCTCGGCGCTCAGGACGCGCTCAACCTCGACGGCGGCGGTTCGTCCACGCTCTTCATCGAGCGCCTCGGCGGCGTGGTGAACGCACCGAGCGGGAGCCGATGGGAGCACGCCCTCGGCCTCGGCCCGGAGCGCCTGCAGGGCGAGGTGCTTCAGCGCCGCCGCCGCCGGGGCAAGACGCAGGTCTACGTTCGCGGTGTGGAACGGGAGGTCATGAACCACCTCGGTCTGCGCACGGCCGGCACACGAGGCGTCACGCCGCCGCCGGCCGTGCACGACCCGGAAGCCCCAGCAGCCTGGGTGCTCCCACCGCGACCGCCGCGGCTCCGCACGGGACGCTGGGTGGAGACGGCCGCGCAGGCCGGTCCGTGGCTCGGCCTCGGCCTGTTGACGGTCCTCGTTTACGGGTGGCGCCGTCGCAAGGCTGAAAGGCGCCGTTTCGCGAATGAACGACGGCACCGTCCGGGCGCCGCGTCGGCGCCCTGAAACATCTGTAATTTCCTGGCGGGACGGACCAGACGGGCTGTGGCACCGCGTTTGCTTGATGAGCGCCCCGAGTAGCGGGCAACCATCCCCCCCTCCCGCTCGTTGCTCTCGGTGGCCGCGTCGTACCCCCCACGGCGCGGCCGCATTTATTCCGTCGCCTCACCGCCCGAAGCGAACCCGCGAGAACCTTCTTTCGCTTCCGGTGTCTCCGGGGTATGGCCGAGGTCGCCCGTGCCGCCCGGGAGCTCGAGGCGCGGGCGGCGCGCGACCGATTCCCCGTGGCCATGGCGAAGCCGGACGAAGAGGCGCTCGTCGCCCGCTTGAAGCGACGGGACGAGGCCGCCTTCAACGAGCTCGTGCGCCTCTATCAGGGGCGCGTCTTTTCGGTGGTCTACCGGCTCCTCGGTGACCGCGCCGAGGCCGAGGACCTCAGCCAGGAGATCTTCGTCACGGTCTTCAAGCGCATCGACTCCTTCCGCGGCGACGCCAAGCTCAGCACCTGGCTCTATCGCGTGGCGACGAACCACGCGAAGAACCGTCTCAAGTACCTGGGCCGGCGCGGCGCGGGGAAGAAGAAGGAGCTCGACGAGCTCACGGACGGCCAGGCGAGCGAGAGTGCGACGCTCGCGACCTCGGCCCGCATCGCCCGGCCCGACGAGGCCGCGGAAGGCCGCAAGCTCGAGGCCTTCGTGCGGCAGGCGCTCGCCTCGCTCCCGGACGAACAGCGGCAGCTCGTCGTGCTTCGGGACCTCGAGAACCTGACCTACGAGGAGATCCAGCAAATCACCGGCCTGCCCGCGGGCACGGTGAAGAGCCGGCTTCACCGCGCCCGGCTGGCCATGGCGCAGCACGTGCGGAAGCTGCAAAAGGGAACGCTGGGATGAGTGAAGACGACCAGGCCCACGCGCCGGCCTCCAGTGCCGAGGGCGCCCTCGATCCGGACGCCGCGCGCGACCTCATCAGCGAGGCCATCGAAGACGAGCTCGACGCCGCGCTCCGGGCACGCTTCGACGCGGCGCTAGTGGCTCACCCGGAGCTCCGGGACGAGTACGAGGGCTTCGTCGCGCTCTTCGCCGGCGCACGCACGCTGGCCGCCGAGCCCACGCCGGACCTGCTCCCGAGCGTGCAGCAGAAGCTCCGGGAGCGGAGCCGCGGGCGCTTCTACCGGGACCGCTTCGCCGAGCTCGGGCCGAGCGGGTCCACCTGGATGGCGCTGGCCATGGTCCTGCTGCTCATCGTGCTGGTGGTGGCCGCGTCGAGCTGGATGGTGCCCGTCTCGCCGTGACCGCCGCGGGAAACGGCGCGCGGTGGGCGCATCTCAGGTGCCGCGGCGCAGACCCACCAGATCGAGGCTCAAGCCCACGCCCGCCGCTTCCGCGGCCGTCACGAGCCGGTCCGCGAGCAGCAGGTCCTGAACGGCGAGGCCCGTCGAGTCGAAGAGCGTCCGCGTGCCCGGCGCCGGACGCTCCAGCTCCCCGGCGACGACGTCTCCGAGGTTCCCGGCGATGTCCTCGCGCGTGAAGGTCCCGGCCTCCACGGAGCGGTGAATCTCCCCGCTGTGCGAGGCCTGCTCCCAATCGTCCACGAAGACCGCGACCTGCGCGAGCACGTCCGCATCGAGCTCCTGCTTTCCGGGTCCGTCGGCGCCCATGGCGTTCACGTGCGCGCCTTCCGCCAGCCAGGCCGCGCGCACGATGGGGTCCTTCACGGGCGTGGAGGTGTTCACCACGTCTTGGCCAGAGGCCTCCTCGACGGTCCCGACGCGCCCGCCGGTCTCCTCGGCGAAGGCCGCCGCCGACTCCGCGCGCGCGTCCGCGCACACCGGCGCCGGGAGGTCGCCGAAGGTCGCGCGGAGCGCCGCGTGCAGCGTGCGCGCCTGCACGCCACACCCCACGTAGCCGAGGCTCGTCGGGGCTCCGTGAAGGTACTTGGTGGCCACGGCGCCCGCGGCCCCGGTGCGCGCCGCGGTCAAGAGCGTGGCGTCCATGAGCGCCCGCGGAAAGGCCGTGAGGGGATCGGAGAGCACGTAGACGCCCAGCACCGAGGGCAAGCCGAACTGCGCCGGGTTGCCCGGGTGCGAGTTGACCCATTTGACGCCGGCCGCCGTGCTGACCCGCGCCGGCATGGCCCGGAAGTCGCCGCCGACGTCGGGCATGTCGACGTAGACCTTGGCCGGCATCACGGCCTCGCCGCGTCCGAACGCCGCGAAGGCCGCCTCCACCGCGTCGACGGCCATCGCCATGTCGAGGATCTCCTCGAGCACGCCGCGCGTGAGCACCCGTGTACGTCGTACCGCCATGCGTCATGCGTATCCCGCCGCCGTCCCGGGAGCGAGGGTGCTTCGCACAGCGTGGGGCCGCGACGCGAGGTTCCGCGGCTGGGGCAGAGGGGCAGAGGACGTCTAGTGGAAGTCCCGGGAGCGGCGGCCGAGCTCGCGAGCCGTCTCGACCAGCGCGTGCCGCTGGCCGGCAGGCGCCAGCTCGAGCACCTCGGGGCCGGCGAAGAGTCGCTCCGCGACGAGATGCACCACGCCGTGGGCCCGCTGAATGCGGCCGGAGACGCCCAGGAACACGGCGGTCTTGGCGATCGTGCGGTGCCGCGCGGCCACCTGCTTCCAGAGCACGAGGTTCACGAGGCCCGTCTCGTCCTCGAGCGTGTAGAAGTTCACGCCGCTCGCCGTCTGCGGGCGCTGCCGGCAGATGACCTGGCCGACGTAGCGCACCGGCGCGCCGTCCGGGAGCGCGTTCAGCCGGCGCGCGTCGGCCACGTCCTGCGCTTCCAGCGCCGGCCGGAAGCGCCTCAGCGGATGGCCCCGCGTGCTGTGCCCGCTGGCCCGGTAGTCCCAGAGCACTTCGTCGTCGGCGCCGAGCTCCGGAAAGGAGAGCTGCGACCTGTCCCCGAGCGCGAGCGCGTCCCCGCGCGCCCGCACCAGGCCTCGCAAGCGCCACAAGGCGTCCCGGCGGTTCACGCCGAAGGCCTCGAGGGCGCCGGCCTCCGCGAGCGCGAAGAGAGCGGGCTCCGACAGGCCCGAGCGGCGCACGAGGTCTTCGAGCCCTTCCATGGGCCGCTCCCAGGCGGCGATGGCCTCTCGCTCCTTGACCCCGAAGCCCTTCACCATGCCCAGGCCCACGCGGACGGCATGCGGCCTCCGGCCCGACGCCGCCTTCGCCGCGTCGCCGGTGAGCTCGAGCGTCGAGTCCCAGGCCGAGCGCCGCACGTCCACGGGCAGCACCTCGACGCCCCGACGCTTGCCGTCTTCGATGATCGAGGCCGGCGTGTAGAAGCCCATGGGCTGCGCGTTGAGCAGCGCGCACAGAAAGGCCGCCGGGTGGTGGCACTTCAGCCACGCCGTGACGTAGGCGAGCAGGGCGAAGCTCGCCGCGTGGCTTTCGGGGAAGCCGTACTCACCAAAGCCCCGGATCTGCGAGAAGACACGCTCCGCGAAGTCCGCGGGAATGCCTCCCTCCACCATGCGGCGCACCATGCGCTCGCGGTGCTGCTCGATCTTTCCCTGGCTCCGCCAGGCCGCCATGTCGCGCCGGAGCTGGTCCGCTTCGCCCGGCGTGTAGCCCGCCGCGACGACCGCCAGCTTCATCACCTGCTCCTGGAAGATCGGTACGCCCAGCGTCTTGGCGAGCACCTGAGCGAGCTTCGGGTGGGGCACCAGCACCGGCTCCTCGCCGTGCCGGCGACGCAGGTAGGGGTGCACCATGTCGCC
>JBCCAW010000112.1:0-12744 GCA_039814655.1 Myxococcota bacterium
GACTACGAGCGCCTCGGACGACTCGAGCGCGATCCCTTCGAGCTCGACGACGACCTCGTCAGCCGCTTCCTGGTCACGCCGCCGCCGGACGATTTGCTCGAGACGCTGCAGACCGAGAGCGGTACGGAGACCGAGGACCCGGGCCTGCGGACGCCGGAGGACACGGGCGGCGAGCGGGCGCGCGACGAGGAGGGGCGCGTCGGGCGCGACGACGCGGAGCAGGAGGACACGCAGATTCAGGGCGAGGTCACCGAGACCATCGCCGCGGCGCCGGAGGGCAGCTTGCTGGGCGCGCTCGGCGGCGGGGGCCAGAACGCCATCGCGGCGGCCCTCGACGTGCCGGACATCGGCGCGATTCTCGGCGGCATGGGCGACGCACCGACCATGGTCGGGCGCGGCTCCGGTGGCGCTGGACTCCGCGGCCTCGGCATGGGCGGCGGCGGCACCGGCGCGGGCTCGCTCTTGGGGGCCGGCGCCCTCGGGACCGGCGTGGGCGCCGGCATGGGCGGCCGGGGCATGGGAAGCGGCGGTCCCGGCGTGATGGGCCGGGTGACCATGGAGCGGTCCGTGAGGGTCCAGCGCGGCATGGCCCGGACCAACGGCTACCTCTCGCCCGAGCAGATCTTGCGCGTCGTGCGCGCGAACCAGAACGCCATCAAGTACTGCTACGAGAACGAGGTGCAGCGGCAGCCGAACCTCCGCGGCGCCGTCACCCTCGACTGGACCGTGGGCCTCGACGGGCGCGTGACCCAGGCCCGCATCGCCCGGAGCACGCTCCGGAGCTCGCGCGTCGAGGGGTGCATGGTGCGGCAGGTGCGCCGCTGGCGGTTCCCCCGGCCCGATGGCGGCGTGTGCCGCGTGCAGTTCCCCTTCAACTTCGGCGTCTCTGGGGGCTGAGCGGGCATCGCGCGGGGCCGGGCGCGCGCGCCGTAAGTTCCGTTAGTCGGGTCCGTCCCCATATTTGGGCTGAAATTGCTGGGTTTTTCGGGGCGTTTGTATCGTTGGTCGGGTCCGTCCCCTAGGATAGGGGGGTGGGACGGGCGCGTATGCGGCCGCGCTTCGCGTTCACGGCGGAGCGGACGGCGGAGGAGATGATGAGCGCGCTCCGCGCAGGTCTCGGCGAGGCCGAAGGCATCGCCGGCCACGTGTTCGAGCGCCACGCGGACCTCGCCTTCGTGAAGGACCGGCAGACGCTCTGGTCACCCTACCTGGTCGTCGAGCTCCGCAACGGAGAGGGGGATCCCCAGGGCACCCTCGGCGCCGGCGAGGCGCCGCGGGTGGTGGGGCGCTTCTCGCCGCAGCCGAGCGTCTGGACCTTCTTCACCGCGGTCTATGCGCTGCTCCTCTTCGCGGGCATCGCCTCCGCTATCTGGGGCCTGAGCGCCTGGACCATGGGCGGTGCGCCCTGGGGCCTGCTGGGCGTGCCCATGGCCGCGCTCCTTTGCGCCTTCGTGTACGGCGCCACGCTCATCGGCCAGGGCTTGAGTGCGGACGAGATGCACGCGCTCCGGACGCTCGTGGAGCGCGCGGGCGGCGTGACGGCGTCCACGGACGCGGTCCCCGAAGGCGATCTGATGCCCACGGACGACCACGCCGGCGTCGCCGCGCTGCGCGCGGGCATTCGCGACCCGGAGGCGCCTCCCCCGCGACGACCCTGAGCTGCGCCGGGCGCCGTGGTAGGCCTTCGCCGTGAGCCCCCTCGTCGCCAGCAGCCGCCGCTTGAGCCGCACGCTCTCGGCCCTGTCCTTCGCGCCTCCCGTGGCGTGTGTGTACGACCCCACGGACTATGCGCGCGCGCCCCACGAGGCCTACCTCGAGCGCTTTGGCCAGGGCCCCAAGGAGGTGCTCCTCTTGGGCATGAACCCGGGGCCCTGGGGCATGGCGCAAACGGGGGTGCCCTTTGGCGAGGTTGCCCACGTGCGCGACTGGCTGGGCCTCGAGCTGCCCGTGCAGCGACCCGCGAAGGAGCACGCGAAGCGCCCGGTGCAAGGCTTCGCCTGCACGCGCTCGGAAGTCAGCGGGCGCCGGCTCTGGGGCTGGGCGAAGCAGCGCTTCGGCACGCCCGAGGCCTTCTTTTCCCGCTTCTTCATCGCCAACTATTGCCCGCTCGTCTTCATGGAGGAGAGCGGCCGAAACCGCGTCCCGGAGAAGCTCCCGAAGGCCGAGCGTGAGCCGCTCCTCGCGGCCTGCGACGCGGCGCTCCGCGAGGTGATCGCGGCGGTCGAGCCGCAGCGCATCGTCGGCGTGGGCGCCTGGGCCCGGAAGCGCGCCGAAGCGCTGGCGCCGGAAGGCGTGGCCGTGGGCCAGATCCTCCACCCGAGCCCGGCGAGCCCCGCGGCCAACCGCGGCTGGGCCCCACAAGCCGAGGCGCAGCTCGAGGCCATGGGCGTCGCCCTCTGAGGTCCCGCGCCACATCGGCCCTGGCGTCGGGCCGGACACGTCAGTCGGGGCGGACGCCCATGCGGAAGCAGCCCCAGTGCCGGCCCTTCACGGTGATGGGGGCCGAGACGTCCTTCATCATCACGAACTCCCCTCCGCCCATGTCCCGGCGGTAGGTCTGGAGAAGGAAGGGCTTCCGGTTGCGGCCACCCTTCAGCGCGACGCGGTCACCAAAGATGCGCCGGTTGCGACAGTTGGCGGCGTTCCACACCGGGTCGTCGGGACGCTGCGGCTTCGAGACGGCGAGGTTGTGCGTGGGGATGTAGCCGTTCTCGTCCATGGCCGCGCAGAAGACCACGCGCGCATTCCACGCGAGCACCGGCTCCTGGAGCGCCGGGAGCAGCTCGTCGGTGAAGGCGAGGCATCCTGCCGTGACCTGCTCCGGGTCCGACCCCGCGACGGGCTGGTAGGCGCGGTCGAAGAGGTCTTCCATGCTGATCGCACCCTCATCGACGGACCGAGTGAAGAGCTCGCTCATCTGCGCGGCGACCTCCTGGACCTTCACGACGAAGGGCGTATCGTCCGTCTCCGCCCCGAGCTCCGCAAAGCCCAACAAGAGCTGCTCGGACCGGTCCACGAGCCCGTTGACGCGGCTCTGTGCCTCGCTGAGGTGCCCGCTGGCCTCTCGGCTGCCGACGGCGACGCGGGCCAGGTCCTGACCGAGCTCCCGTCCCACCTCACCGGCCGAGCGAGCATCGGTCACGATGGCGTCCGTGGTTCCTTCCAGGGTCACCACGGCCTCGCGAACGGAGGCGACGACGCTGCGCAGCCCGTCGGCGCCCTGCCGGACCTTGTCGGCGACCTCGGACGAGGTACGACCGGCGTTCGTGAGCGCCTCGGCCTCCGTGTCGAGATCGTGCAGCGAAGCCTCGATGACGCTCGTCGCCCTGGCCGTCTCCTGCGCGAGGGACTTCACCTCTCCGGCGACGACGGCGAAGCCTCGGCCCGCCTCGCCGGCGCGCGCCGCTTCGATGGCCGCGTTGAGAGCCAGAAGGTTGGTTTGCGCCGCGATGCCCTGAATGACCCGGGCCACCTTGCCGACCTTCTCCAGCGTCTCGCCGAAGACCTGCAGCCGGTCTTGCATGGCGACCATGGTCTCGGTCAGCTGCTCGGCATCGGCCGTCGTGGTCCGTACGTCTCGGGCCGCCGCCTTGACCTGTTGCTCGAGCTCCTGGCCGGCCTGCTGCGTTTCGGCGGCGCGGGCCAAGATGGCCTCCGAGCGCTGCTCCACCGCTTCAGCGCCGGTCGCGAGCCGACCGTGGAGTTCCGCCTGCGCTGCCATGCGGCTGGTGACGGCGTCGACGGCCCCGGCAACGTCCACCAGCTCCGAGCCGAGGGTGCTCGCGGACCGGGCCAGCCCGGCGATGGCGCCGGACGGGGTGTTCTCTCGGGCTGCTTCCACTCGCCTCGCCTCCTACGCGGGGAAACGGCGTCGTGGTGCAGCCGTTGAACCCGAGTGGAAGGCTCGGTCCTGCGTCAGCGAAAGAGGCCCCAGGTCGCCTTGCGGCGGATCTCCTCGAGCTGAGCCGCAAGGCGGGCGTTGCTGGTCCCGGCGAAGCGCTCGGAGAGGAGAACGGCCTCGGCGGGCTCCTCTGCGCCGGGGAGAGGACGGGGATCGCGAAGCACGAGCGTGATGGCGTCCCGGTCATCGTCGTAGCGCACACGCTCGAGCTCCTCCCAGGCGAGACTCAAACGGTGGGCGTCGATCTGATGCACGAGCCCGTCGGTGCGGAGCAGGAGAAAGTCCTCCCGCTTCAGGAAGGCGCGAAGGCGCCAGAGCATGAGCAGTGGCCCCGCGGCCACGAGGCCGAGACCCAGCGCGAAAAGCAGCCAGGCCCCCACGGGGCCCGGGCCCCGGGGCGCACGCATGGCGGCGACGTGCATCTCCTCCGCACGGCGCTCGGCCCGCGTCAGCTCGCGCGCCGCATCCACCTCGGCGATGGGCCCCTCCCCCGCCTGCAGCACGAGCGGGTCGAGGCGCGCGAGCCACCCGTGCGTCACGCCGACGGTCACGCAGCCCAGCGCCGTGAGCAGGGCCAGAGGCAACACGGCTCGGGCAATGCGGCCGAAGTCGTCGCGGCGGTACCAGCCGAGCACCCGCTCCCCGTGCGGGTAGAGGCTGGGGTCATCCTCGCCGGTCATGGCCGGAGCATAGGGCCCGCCACCACACGCTGACCACCGCGAAGGGGCGTCAGGGTTCGTCGGTCGGGCGCGTCGCCGGCTCCGGCGACGCGGGCCCGCTCGGGGGCTCCGCCGGCACCAAACGCGCGGCGAGGGCGGCGATGTCCGGATTCTCAGGATCGTAGCGCCGGGCCTCCTCCAGGGCCGCGCGCGCCTCGGCGACGTCTCCTTCGTCGAGCGCGAAGCGGGCGCGGAAGAGCGCGTCCTTGGCGGCCTCCTCGCGCTCGTGCGGCGTCATCGGCGCTTCGCCCGCGTCGCCGGCGTCCTCGGCACCGAGCTCTTCTGGGCCCGCCTCCACGCCCAGGTCCTCCGCGCCCTGGTCCGGGGCCCGGGGCGCATCCGGCAAGGCGTGTTGGGTCCCGAGGTCCTCGAGGGGCGCCAGCTCCTCCCCCAGGTCCCCGGGCCCGAGATCGGGCTCGCTCGGGACGCCGGCGTCGAGGAGCGCCGGATCCGGGTCCGCCGGGTCCGACCCGAACACGAGGGCCAACCCGAGCACGAGGGCCCCCACGAGCACCGCGGCAAAGGCGATGCCGCCGCGGCCGCCATCGCCCGACGCCTCGCTCCCCACCTGCAGCGGAAAGCGCCGGCTTCCCGAGCGCGCGGCCGCCTCGTCCACGAGCCCGGCGTCCACGTAGGCGGCGCGCATCGCGTCGGCGAAGGCCACGGATCCGTCGAAGCGAGCGGCGGGGTCCTTGGCCAGCCCTTGCGTGAGCAGCGCCGCGACGCCGGCGGGCAGATCCGCCGGGCGTTCCGCGATTTCCCGCGGCGGGGCCGGGTCGTCGTGAATCACCCGATGGGCCACGGCCACGGCGTCGTCGCCGGGAAAGGCCCGCTCGCCCGTGGCCGCCTCGTAGAGCACGGCCGCGAAGGAAAAGAGGTCGCTGTGCACCCCGTAGCGGCCGTGGCGTAGCGTCTCCGGGGCCGCGTAACATGGCGTCCCGAGAAACTGCCCTTCACGCGTCAGCGCCGCGTTGGGGATGCGCGCGACGCCGAAATCCGCGAGCTTCGTCTGGCCGTCGGGGGTGACGAGCAGATTGTCGGGCTTCAGGTCGCGGTGAATGATGCCCTGGGCGTGGGCCACCGCGAGCGCCTCGCCGATTTCCAGGGCGAGCCTCACGACGCCGGCCGGTGCCAGGGCCCCACGGCTCCGGAGGATCTGCTTCAGCGTGGAGCCGGCGACGTATTCGAAGACGAGGTAGGGCCCGAGCTCGGGCGACTCGCCGACGTCGTAAACCTGAACGATGTTCGGGTGATGGAGCTTCGCGGCCGCGCGGGCTTCGTTGCGAAAGCGCTCGAGAAAGGTCGCGAGAGCCTCCGGGTCCATCTCGAGGTTTCGCACCGTCTTGATGGCGACGGCGCGGTCGAGGTCCGGGTCCCGGCCAAGGTACACGTTGCCCATGGCCCCGGCCCCGAGGAGCCGGTCGACCTCGTAGCGACCGATCGACTTCGGGGCGCGTTCGTCCACGGGCGCACCGGAGATACCGCGACGGGCCCCGAGGCGAAAGCGGTGAACTCTTCGCACCCTCCCCGAGACGGGACGGCCCACCCGTGGTACCGACGGCGCATGCGACGGACGAAGATCGTGTGCACCCTGGGCCCCGCGAGCAGTTCGCCGGAGGCGCTCGACGCTCTGGTGGCGGCGGGCATGAACTGCGCGCGACTGAACTTCAGCCACGGGGACCACGAGGGACACGCCAGGACGGCGAAGCTCGTCCGCGAGGCCGCCGCCCGCGCGCGTCAGCCCCTCGCCATTCTCGCGGACCTCAGCGGGCCGAAGATGCGCGTGGGCCGCTTTCCCGACGGCCCCGTCGAGCTGGTGAACGGCGCGCGCTTCGTGCTGACGACGCGGGACGTGCCCGGGACCGTGGACGAGGTCTCGGTGACCTACGAGCCCCTGCCCCGCGACGTGCGACCCGGGGACGCCATCCTTCTCGACGACGGGCTGCTCGGGCTCCGCGTCGAAGAGGCGACGGAGACCGACGTCATCACCACGGTGACCGTGGGCGGCACGCTCAGCGATCGGAAGGGCCTCAACCTTCCAGGCAGCCCGCTCAGCGCGCCGGCGCTCACACCCAAAGACAAGAAGGACCTGGCCTTCGCGGTGAACGAGCTGAAGGTCGATTATCTCGCGCTGAGCTTTGTTCGGGAGGCGGACGATGTTCGCCAGGCCAAGGCCCTCGCCGGCGACACGCCGGTCATCGCGAAGATCGAAAAGCCCGAAGCCATCACCAACCTGAGCGCGATCTTGGATGCGGCGGACGGCGCAATGGTCGCCCGCGGCGACCTCGGCGTGGAGATGGGCTCGGAGAAGGTGCCCCTGCTCCAAAAGCAGATCATCCGCGAGACGAACGCGCGCGGAAAGCTCGTCATCACGGCGACGCAGATGCTCGACTCGATGATCCGGAACCCGCGGCCGACGCGCGCCGAGGCCGCCGACGTGGCCAACGCGGTGCTCGATGGGACCGACGCGGTGATGCTCAGCGGCGAGACGGCGACGGGCAAGTACCCGGCCCTCGCCGTGGAGACCATGAGCAAGATCGCCCTCGAGGTGGAGGCCGTGTGGATCTCCGAGCAGGCGAAGCGCGCGGGCAACATGCTCGCCTCCGCGGAGCAGTGGGCCTTCCCCGGAGCCGCGGCCCGGGCCGCCGCCGTGCTCTCCACGCACCTCGACCTCAAGGCCATCGTCACCTTCACGCAGGACGGGCGCTCGGCGAGCCTCCTGGCGGAGTACCGGCCCCGCTGCCCCATCTTCGCGCTCACCTCGAGGGCCCCGGTGGCCCAGCGTCTCGCCCTCGAGTGGGGCGTCGTGCCCATGATCGAGGTGCCGCCGGACGACCTCGAAGAGACGCTGCGCATCGCGACCTCCATGCTGGTGCGGACGAAGCTCGCCTCCCGGGGCGACGAGTTCGCCATGGTCGCGCCCTGGCCGACCAGCGGCAGCACGAACACGGTGAAGCTCCACCGGCTCTGAGGAGGAAAGCGCGCTCATGACGCCGCCGAGCCAGGCCAAACAGGTCCTCGTGGTCCGGAAGGACCTGAAGATGCGCAAAGGGAAGATCGCGGCGCAGTGCGCCCACGCTTCGCTGCGCGTGGTGCTCCAGGCCATGAAGGGAAAGGGCATCCGGGGCGGCACGCGCTGGAGCCTCGACGTTCCCGGCGGCTCGGCGCTCGAGACCTGGCTCGAAGGCGCCTTCACCAAGGTCTGCGTTTACGTGGAAAGCGAAGAGGCGCTCCTCGCCGTGGCCGAGGACGCGCGGGCGTTGGGCGTACCCTTCGCGCTCATCACGGACTCGGGCCGCACGGAGTTCGGCGGCGTGCCCACGCGGACCGTGGTGGCCGTCGGCCCGGACTGGCGGGCGCGCGTGGACGAGGTGACGGGAGACCTGCCGCTGCTGTAGAAGCGGGCCGTGGCGGACCTCCTCACCTTCGGCAACCTCGTCAACCTCGCCGTGCTGCTCTTCCTGCAGGCGGTGCTCGGCTTCGACAACCTCCTCTACATCTCCATCGAGAGCCAACGCGCTCCCGCGGAGGCGCAGGCGCGCGTCCGGCGCACGGGCATTCTCATCGCCATCGCGCTCCGGGTGGTGCTGCTGGTGGTGATGGTGCTGCTCCTCGAGCGCCTCGCCGAGCCCTTCTTCCGCTTCTCCTGGGAGGGCGTGCTCACCGGCGCCGTGAGCTTCTCGACCATCGTCTTCGCCCTCGGCGGGGCCTTCATCCTCTACACGGCGGTGAAGGAGATTCACCACCTGCTGAGCCACGAGGACCCGGAAGAGGTCGAGGCACCGAAGGCCGTGAAGACCGCCGGTCAGGCCATCGCGATGATCGTGGTGATGAACCTCGTCTTCAGCTTCGACTCGATCCTCTCGGCGCTGGCGATCACCGACGTGGTGCCCGTACTCGCGCTGGCCATCATCGGCTCGGGCATCGGCATGATGGTGCTCGCCGACCGCGTCTCCGAGTTCATCCAGCGCAACCGCAAGTACGAGGTGCTCGGCCTCTTCATCCTGTTCATCGTAGGCGTGGTGCTGCTCGGCGAGGTGGGCGTCGCCGCCTATCACACGACGCACATCGAGTCCGACGTCATCAAGATCTTCGGCAAGGCCATCGAGCCCATGTCGAAGACGACCTTCTACTTCTCCGTCGCCGTGCTGGTCGTCGTCGACGTGCTCCAGTCCGGCTACCAGAAAAAGCTCGCGGCCACGCGGGCTCAGGGCGCCCAGGCGCCGGTGCGCTAGACCGAAAACGAGCGCTTCCGACGGGACGTGCCCGTTGCGTAGGGCGAGTGCCCTGAGGCCCCGACGACGCGGTCCATGCGGCGGTCCCTCAGAGGCGCGTTTCGGGCTGGTCGAGGCCCTCCGGCTCGAGCTCCGGGTCCGTGGTGAGGATCACCTTGTCGATTTCGAGGCCGTCCTCGCGCATGCCGAGCTCGATGGTGTGAACGCCCGGCGTGTCGATCTGCAGCCACACGTTGGCGTCCCGCTCGCTGACCTCGTCCGTGCCGCTCACGCCCGTGTGCTGCCGCCCACCGCGCCGGGTCTGCGCCCAGCGCCAGCCGTTGCGAAATTGAAGGCGCATGGTCGAGGGATCGACGAGGTCGTTCCGCGGCCAATCGCCGTCGAGGCCCACGTGAAGCCCGTTGGCTGCCGGTCCCTGACCCCGCGCGTGTACCCACACGTAGTAGCGGCCCGGGGTCTCGAAGAAGACGCGGTAGACGAGCGTCGGGGCGCGCGTCGGGTCGTTGATCACGCCGATGTCGCGGCTGGTGCCCGGCTCGTCGTCGGTGCGTCGCCGGTCCGGAAGCGCTTCGAGGTAGATGCCGTCGCTGGCGTCCGCCGGGTCGATGTCGTCGCCGTCGCAGTTCGCGTACTCGTTGCAGTCCGGCGCGTTGCCGCCCCCGCAGGTGACCTCCGTGCGGCAGGTGACCTCGGGCTCCGGGGCGCCGTCCTCGAAACGAATCCACTGGGTCCACTCGTCGCGGACCTGCGCGAAGAAGTTCTCGGCCTCGAAGACGACGAGGCCGCCGACCTCGCGAAACTCCGCCGGGGTGGGCGGACCGGCGTCATCGTTCATGTCCTCCGGCATCAGGTCCATGTCCTCGGCCTGGCCCATGTCTTCTGGCGCCAAGTCCGGAGCGGCCGCGTCCTCGGCGCCCTCGTCACGCACGTCGAGGTCCATGGCCGGCGTCGCCATGTCCGCGGTTCCGTCGCCCCCCACGACTTCGCCGGAGCAGGCCACCAGCCCAAGCAACGCGGACCAGCATAAGGTGAAAGCGGTGGACGAGCGGTTCATCGGCTCACCCTGGGGCCAGCGCATCCCGTCCGCCGTTGCGGCAGTGGCGCCGATGGAGGCACCTGTTCGCGCCGAGGATCCGGCTAGGGACCCGCATCCGCTCTCGCCCCGGCGAGATGTCGAGTTGAACCGAGGTGGCCACGGGGCGCTTTGCTCGTTAGGTTCTTGGTGGGGTCGGGCGTTGTCACGCCCGACACGGGTCCAAAAACACCTCGCAGTTTTCGCCGCTGCGCCCCACAGCCTTAACAGCTCCGACGCTTCTCACACACGTCAACCGGCGTGCGCTCGGTATAACAGCTCTTTCTCTACGGTACCGCTCATGACTTTACTTACCCGATGGGGGTGGCGCTCGGCGTCGCTCGCCTTCTCCTTCGTCGTGCTCGCCTTCGCGCCGTCTGACGCCAAAGCCCAGTGCCAGAACCCAGACGGTTTCACGAGCTGTGTGGGCACCGTTCCGGGCGGCACCATCACCTTCAACATCGACGACGATGATGGAGGAGAGGTCTCGTCCCTGGGGACGTCGCCCTTCCTGACGGCCTACAGCGGGACGTATTCCAGCTGGCCGAACCTCTGCGTGCTCGACGTGGCGCGTGGGGGATTTCCAGGAACGACGTGCAACACAAGCAACGAGGACTACCGCGCGTCCTTCCGCAGCTTCGCGTCTCGGGTCGTGGGCCCGACGAGCACCGACGAGCTCATCACCGTCAGCCGTCCCGTGGCCGGCGGAGGCAGCGGCATCACGGCCCGGAGGCGTACCTTCATCCCCGCAACGGGTACGCCATTCATTCGTTATATGGAGATTATCGAGAACACCTCGGGTGCTGCCCAAACGGTTCGCGCGCGCCAGGTATTTGGCGACGTTTTTCTCCGAGCTCGGAGATACCGCTCAATCGGTCGTCGCGAGCAGCCTCGGCGGGACCCTCGGCACCGGGGTGAACTGGTTCACGACACGTAGCACCAGCGCCTTGGACCAGAACATCGGCCACGTCACGTCCGGTCCCGGGGCGCCGGGGCGCGTCGCCTACGCCGCCTTCAACCCCTTTGCGTCGGCCAGCACCTTCGATGCGGACGAGCTGGCTTGGGAATATGAGCCGATCACCATTCGGCCCGGGCAAACGGTCATCTACCTGCATTTCTCCTTTCCGACCGGCGCAGACAGCGGGGCCGCCGAGACGCTTGCGCGCAGCTACACCGATCCGCTCCTGGCGCCGCGGGCCCTGGAGGGCATCGCCCCCATCGACCAGAACCGCATCGTGAACTTCCTCTTCACGCCGCCGCCGAACTGTGGCGACGGCGTTCTGCAGGTCGACGAGTTCGAGGAGTGCGACGACGGGAACACCATCGCGACCGATGCGTGCACCGACTTCTGCCGGCTCAACGTGTGCGGCGACGGCATCCAGAACATCGGCGTCGAGGAATGCGACGACGGCAACGGCTTCGACCTCGACGAGTGCGCCAACGATTGCACGCTCCCGGTCTGCGGCGACGGCCGGCGCGCGACCACCGAGGAGTGCGACGACGGCGAGGAAAACAGCGACACGGAGCCCAACGCCTGCCGCGCCACGACCGGCGGCGGATGCGTCTTCGGCTTCTGCACCGACGGCGTCGTCGACGGTGGCGAAGAATGCGACGACGGGAACGTCGTCGATGACGACGTGTGCTCGAACGCCTGCATGATCGCCTTCTGCGGCGACGGGATCCTCCAGGGCCTGCTCGGCGAGGAATGCGACGACGGGAACTCCTTCGACGGCGACAGCTGCACGGCGGCCTGCACCACCGCCGTCTGCGGGGACGGCATCGTCCGCATCGGCGTCGAGGACTGCGACGACGCCAACGACGACCCCGACGACGGGTGCAACGCCTGCGTCGCGGACCGCTGCGGGGACGGCATCGTGACCGGCGCAGAAGAGTGTGACGAGGGCGAGGACAACAGCGACGTCGAAGCCGACGCGTGCCGCACGATCTGCCGCAACGCCTTCTGCGGAGACGCCGTCGTGGACACCGGCGAGGGCTGCGATGACGGGAACGTCGACGCGGCCGACGACTGCAACCCGCTGTGTCAGCCTTCCACCTGCGGCGACGGCTTCGTGACGGACGCCGAGACCTGCGACGACGGCGACACCAACGGGATGGTCTTCGGAGGCTGCAACGTCGACTGCAGCGGCTTCGTTCGGACCCGACCGGACCTGGGCGTGCCCGATATGGGCCCGGAACCGGACCTCGGCACGGACGACATGGGCACGTCGAGCATGATGGACGCGGGAGGGCCCGTGGGGCCGCCGCCCTCCAGCGGCGGAGGCTGCGCAGCCGGCGGGACCGGCGGCGGGGCCTTCTTGTGGGGTCTGCTCGCGCTGGCGCGCCGGCGCCGCCGGCAGGACTGAAAGACCGAGCGACCGGCGGCGCGTTCGGGGAACGCGCCGCCGGCACCTGCGGAGGGAGGTGCCTAAGAAGGACCGCCGCCCAGATCGTGCTCTACCGCTTCCGGCTCTCCGTTCACGAGGCGGAAGCGGCAGCCGCGGGAGCTGTACACGGGGCCGGGATCGCGGGGTATCGACCACCGGCGCCTCGTCGCGGAGGCGGCGGCGCGTTTTCGGGCACGCACACGAGGCGCTCGCCGCGGGGCACCTGGCAGGTTCCCTCGAGCACCTCCCCGCGCGGCGTCTCCACGGCGCAGAGCGAGCCCTCCTCCTGGTTCTCACAGGCCGCAAAGGCCTCGGGAGGCGGCGGCGGCGGGCCTTGGCGCTGCTGGGCGACGACGAGTCCGGCGCTCGAAAAGACGACGAGGAAAAGGCCGGCGGACACTACACGCATGGGGGACACCTTTCTGGGCGCGGC
>JBCCAW010000425.1:0-5291 GCA_039814655.1 Myxococcota bacterium
CTCAGGACGCCGCGTTCGTTGTGCAGGAGACCACGCAGGAAGACCTCTACGTGGTCTTCGCGCGCACGAGCGATGAGGGAGCCCGCGGCCTCACGGCCTTCCTGATGCCCGGGGAGGCTCCCGGCCTCGAGGTCGTCGAGCGGCTCGAGGTGATGGCACCGCACCCGCTCGCGCGCCTTCGCCTCCACGGCGTGCGCCTCGAGGACACCGCGCGCATCGGTGAGGTGGGCCAGGGCTTCAAGGTGGCCATGAGCGTGCTCGACGTCTTCCGGTCGAGCGTCGGTGCCGCCGCCCTCGGCTTCGCGCGGCGGGCCCACGACGAGGCCCTGGAGCGCGCGAGCACGCGCGAGCTCTTCGGCGGCCCGCTGAGCGACCTCCAGATGGTGCAGGGTCACCTGGCGGACATGGCCCTCGGCATCGATGCGTCGGCGCTGCTCGTGTATCGCGCGGCCTGGGCGAAGGACCGGGGCGCCGCGCGCGTCAGCCGCGAGGCCGCCATGGCCAAGCTGCACGCGACGGAGACGGCCCAGCGCATCATCGACGCCGCGCTCCAGCTCCACGGCGGCGACGGGGTGCGCCAGGGCAACCCCGTCGAGGCGCTCTACCGGGAGATCCGCGCGCTCCGCATCTACGAGGGCGCGAGCGACGTGCAGAAGGTCATCATCGCCCGGCAGGCCCTCGCCGCGCATCGAGGCCGCCGGTGAGCGGGCTGACCTTCCGCGCGACCCAGCCCGTCCTCTTCGAGCACGTCGACGCCGCCGGCTGGGTCTTCTACCCGCGCTACGCGCTCTTCGTGAACGCGGCCGTCGAGCGGACCTTCGCCGAAGGCCTCGGCTGGCCCTTCCACCGCATGCACCTCGAGGAGCACCTCGGCGTGCCCACCGTCGATCTGCAGATGCGCTTTCACCGCCCGAGCCGGCTCGGCGAGGAGCTCACGCTCAGGCTGCGGGTCGAGGCCGTCGGCCGTAGCTCGGCGACGCTGGCCGTGGACATGCGCGTCGCCGGCGAAGATGAGGCCCGCGTCGACGCGCGGGTCGTGCTCGTACACGTGGCCCTCGGAGATCCGCCGAAGACGCGCCCTTGGCCGGACCCCATCGCCGCGAAGCTCCGAGGAGAAGCCGCATGAAGACCCCCAAGACGCTGCACCCGGAGGGATGGAAGCCGGCCAAGGGCTACGCGAACGGCGTCGCGACGCGGGGCACGCTCGTCTTCGTCGCCGGACAGATCGGCTGGGACGCGGAACAACGCCTCGTCGGCGACGGCTTCGTGGCGCAGGCGCGCCAGGCCCTCGCGAACGTCCTGGCCGTGGTGGCCGAAGCCGGCGGTCGCGCGGAGCACGTGGCCCGCCTCACCTGGTACGTGGTCGACAAAGGCGAGTACGAGAGCGCCGCGCGGGAGCTCGGCGCGGCCTACCGCGACGTGCTCGGCCGCCACTATCCGGCCATGACGCTCGTCGAGGTGAAGGCGCTGCTCGAGCCCGGCGCCAAGGTGGAGATCGAGGCGACGGCGGTGGTGCCGGACCCGGTCATGGACCCCGCCTCCGCCTGAGCGCGGGGTACGCTCGCGCCATGGCATCGCGGGACCGCGTGACCGGGCGCATCGTCGTCCATACCCGGGGCTTCGGCTTCCTTCAGCTCGACGAGGAGGTGCCCGGACCCGGCGGCGCTGCGGCGGTGACGTCGGCGTTCGTCGCTCCCCCGGACCTGAACCCGCTGCTCGCCGGCGACCGGGTCTCGGCCCAGCTCGTTCGGGGCAAGCACCAAAAGTGGCGGGCGACGGAGCTGCGCCTCGAGAGCCGCGACCGCGCGGCGCTCTATGGCGAGGTCGTGGTGCGCGGAGGCCGGCGGCATCTGCGCGTCGACCGCATGGTCGCGAACACGGACTGGCCCCTCGAAGGCGACTTCGACGCCGGCGACCGCGTGGTCGGCCGTGCCGCCGAGGGGGTCGTGGTGGACGCGCGCCGCGTGCCGGACGTCGACGCCAGCCTCGAGCGCGTCATCGCGCGCTACGGCCTTCGCCGGAGCTACCCGCCCGCGGTGGAGGCGCAGGCGCGGGAGACGCCGCCCTTGGACCCGGCGGGCCGGAGGGACCTCCGCGGCGTCGTCACGGTCACCATCGACGCCCCGCAGAGCCGGGACCTCGACGATGCGCTCAGCGTGATCCCCGCGGGCCCCGATGGCGCGCTCCGCGTGCTCGTCTCCATCGCCGACGTGGACGCCTACGTGCCCGCCGGGTCGCCGGCGGACCTGGAGGCCCGGCGCCGCGGCACGAGCGTGTACCTGGCCGGCGAGGTGCTGCCCATGCTGCCGGCCACGCTGAGCGAGGACGCGCTCAGCCTGCTCGAGGGCGTCGACCGACCGGCCATGACCGCCGAGATCCGCCTGGACGCCGAAGGTCAGGTCACGGCCACGGACCTCTACGCGAGCCTCATTCGCTCCACGCGACGCCTCAGCTACGCCGGCGTGGCGCGCTTCCTCGAGGAGGACGACCCGGGCGACTACGCGCCGGAGGTCCAGGAGACGCTTCGCTGGCTGCGCACGGCGTCGGCGCGCCTCGGTGCCGTTCGCCGCGCCCGGGGCGGCGTCACCCTGCTCCGGGAAGAGGCCAAGGTCCGCTTCGACGAGGCCACCGGGGAGCCCACGGACGTGGTGGCGCGCAAGGACACGAGCGCCCACCAGCTCATCGAACGGCTGATGGTCGCGGCCAACGAGGCCGTCGCCCGATGGCTCGTGGACCGGGGCCTACCGGGCGTCTTTCGGACCCACGACATGCCGGACGGGTCCCAGCTCGAGCGGCTGGAGGATTCGCTGCGCCACCTCGGTTTCGCGGCGGGCCTGCCCCGGGGCGAGGACGCCGCGCTCACGCCGCGGGGCCTCGCGGCCATCGAAGCGCAGGTGGCCCCGGGCGGCGCCGGCGTGCGCGCCTCGGCCCTCGACACGGTGCTACGCCGGGTGCTCGGCCCGGCCACCTACACGACGGAGACCGGCATGCACTTCGGTCTGGCGGCGCCGCTCTACCTGCACTTCACGTCGCCGATCCGCCGCTACGCGGACCTCGCCGTGCACCGCGTCGTGAAGGCCTTCCTCCGCGGGGAGCGCGACCTGCATCTTCAGCGCGAAGCGCTCACGGAGACCGCCGCGCACGTGCAGGGCTGCATGCGCCGGGCCGCGAAGGCCGAGGCGGAGCGCCTGCGCATGGTCGCGGCGTGGCACTTTCAGAGCCGCATCGGCGAGCGCTTCGCGGGGCACGTAAGCGCCATCAAGCCCTTCGGCCTCATCGTGCAGCTCGGAGGCACGGGCGTGAGCGGCTCCGTGCAGGCCGAGGGGCTCCGTGGCGGTCCCTTCGAGGTGGGACCGGCGCGGCACCGGCTCGTTGGCGAGGAGCGCAGCTTCACCGTTGGCGAGCGGCTTCAGGTCGAGGTGCGCGGCGCCGACGACGCGCTCGGGCGCATCGACCTCGCGCTCGTCGAGTGAGCCGGGCGGAGCGTCAGTCCGTGTTGTAGACCCAGAAGCCCTCGGCGCGGACGCCGTGCCAGCCTGCCGGCAGCGAAGGTTCGCCCCAGCGAAAGAGAAAGCGCGCGTCGACGGGCGCCAGGTTCGTGCAGCCATGGCTCCGCACGACGCCGAAGCCGTCGTGCCAATAGGCGCCGTGGAGCGCGAAGGAGCGGTGGTAGTACATGGTCCACGGGACCTCGGCGACGTCGTAGGGGCCGTCCACGGGGTCCTCGCCGCGCATGCTCGTGCTCAGGTAGGCGTGCTGGACCCGGTAGAGGCCGGCGGGGGTTTCGTAGCCCTCGCGACCGGAGGCGACGAGAGTGGCGAAGACCGGCGTGTCGCCCTCGTAGGCGACGAGCACCTGCGCTTCGAGGTCCACGTGCACCCAGCGTGCGCTGGCGGGGACCCCACGCGGCCGGGCCCTTCGGCGCGCCACGCGCACGTCCTCGGCGCGAAGCGCGAAGGCGCCGCGCGTCCCCGGAAGCGTGACGCCCACGAACGCCCCTTCTTCGTCGCGGACCGGGGCCCGGGCGTACTTCGCCGCGGTCCCCACGGGCAGCGCTTCGGCGCCGCTCCGTGCGAAGAGGCGAGCGTCGTCGGTGTAAACGAAAGCCAAGGGGAGCGGGAGCCCGCCGGGGGCGTAGGCGCCGTGCAGCTCCGTGGGCTCCGCCGGCTCAACGAAGCGCGCCTCCACCAGCTCCCCTCGGACCGTCCGCACGTAGCGGACGCCGTCGTGCTCGACCTCTCCATCGAGGGCGAGGAAGTAGTCGCCGTTCAAAGGCGTGGCGAGGCCCGGCAGCGAGGAGCCGCCGGCCAGGCGCTCGCGCTGGACCCGGCTCGGAAGCGCCGTGAAGCGGTAGGCGCTCCGATCGACGACGGCCGCGTAGCGATAGGGCATCACGGCGTCGAGGGCCGCGGCGCGAGGCGCGGGCAGCGGCGCCGGCCGGTCGTCGAAGGCCGAAAAGCCCCAACCGGTGCACACGTAGCCGGCCTCGCTCCGCGCGCCGGCCACGCACAGCCACTGGCCGTCGCAGGCCGCGTCGCGACCCAGCCTCTCTGCAGGGAGCACCGTGCCGCGGCGCACGGTCCCCCGCCCGTAGCGGGTCTGGCGGCCGCTGAAGAGCGGCGCGTCGTGGGAACGGGCGCGCACCCACACGTCGGCGCCCTCGCTCGCTGGCGCCGGGGAAAGCGGTGCCAGCGCGAGGGCCGGTGGGCCCGGCACGTACGCCAGCCGGAGAGCGCCCTCGGCCTCCGGAGGCGCCGCCCCTTCCGCCCTCTCCGCGGGCCCGTCCCCGGTGCTCGCGGCCGCGCTCGTCGCAGTGGCTTCGGGCCCGTCGGCGTGTACGCGCCCGGGCGCCAGGGCCCCCAGCAGAACCGTGCCGAGTACGAAGCAGCGCACGCCCTCGTCATGCGCTTCGCCGAGGAGGACGTCAAATCTCTGGAGAGCCGGTCTTCTTCGAAGCGCGCACGGCTCGGGCCGGGCCTCGATGCGCGCGCCGTCTGGTGCGCGCGCCGCGGCGTACTATGTGGGCTGGTGATGCCGCTTGCCTCCCCGCGCGCCCGCGCTTCCCTGCGCCCTTGCCTGGCCCTCGCCGCCCTCGCCCTCCTGGCGTGCGCGTCGCCAAGCGAGCGGCTGGCCGATGCCATCGCCGCGCGCGACGCCGAGGCCGTGAAGGGGGCCCTCGCCGCCGGCGCCGATGTCAACGAACGCATCGGGCGCCTCCCGCCGCTCTGCGTCGCCTTGGACCGGCGCGCCGGGGCCCCGGTCGTCGCGGCGCTGCTCGAGGCGGGCGCCGA
>JBCCAW010000272.1:0-7806 GCA_039814655.1 Myxococcota bacterium
CCAGAGAAAGAGAGGGCTACGAAAACGTCGTAGACGGCGGAGCACGACCTACCAACCAACGAAAGGAAAGCGACGACGACAACCACGGCTTTCTCAAAGCGAAAGCGGAGCGTGGTCCGAGGAGAAGAAGAAGAAAGGGGAGGCATGGAGGACGAAGAGTTTGTTTGTGCGGCAGATCGCCTGCAGGATCTGAGATCGTTGGTGTTGGACGCGCTGTCGAACGACATGTCGACGACCGCGTGCTGGTACGCCAACAAGCTCGTGACAATGTCCAAGGGAAACGCGGAAGACGTTCTTCTGCTCGCGCGGACCTACTACGCCTCTGGCGACTTTGCCAGAACGGCGCGGGCGCTCGAGACGCACAAGGCGTACGGAGCCGAACCTCTGGCCCAGTTCCGCAAAGGCGACTCCGGCGACGACGCGGCAGTCGAGCTCAGGGCCAGACTCTTGGCCGCGAGGGCTTTGGCCAAGTGTGGACGACACGCCGACTGCGTTTCTACTCTCGAACCCGCCATGGCCGACATCGAAACTTACGAAGGAGTCACGCAGGACGACGACGACGAAGAAGAACTCGATTCGCCGTCGTCGTCGTCTGCGCACCCCGTCAAGGTGGACCTCGCCGCCGCCGCGTGCTCGGTAGTCGGACAGGCGTACGAAGCGCTGGAGAATAGGTCGAGAGCTGTAGAATGGTTGAAGAGAGCGTTGGAATTGGATCCTCACTGCGCCGAAGCTGTCTCGTTTCTCGTCGAGCGTCGCCTGCTGTCTTCGTCGGACGAGAGTCGGCTCTCTTCTCAACTTTCTCGAGCGGTCGGGAAACAGAACGAATGGATTGGAGCCGTCTACGGCGCTCGACTCTGCGTCCATCCCGGTCTCGAACCGTCGTCGGGTCGTTTCGAAGCGTTGGACAGAGTTCACGGTCTTGGCGACAACAACGAAGTTCTATGCGCCAGAGCCGAGCACTGTTACTACGCCCACGATAGCCGTTCGGCCCATCGACTCGCCAAGAGAGTCTACAACAACGATCCTTTCGAATTTGCCTGCGTCCCCGTCTATCTCGCCTCGATGGTCGAGCTCAAGCTCTCGCACGAACTGTTCTACTGCGCCCACGAACTCGTCAAGTCCTATCCCAAGCGCGCGGCTTCGTGGTTCGCGGTCGGCTGCTACTATCTTCTTGTCGGGAAAAACGACGCCGCCCAAAGGTATTTCCACAAGTCGGCCAAGACGTGCCCGAGATTCGCGCCGGCGTGGATCGGTTTCGGAAACGCCTTCGCCGCGCAGGACGAGTCAGAACAGGCCATGGCCGCCTACAGGTCGGCGTCGAGACTCTTCCAAGGATCTCACGTTCCTCTCCTGTTTATCGGCATGGAGTACCTTCGCACCAACAACCTTCCGCTCGCCAAACACTTTTTGAGAGGTGCGAAGGCGCTGTGCCCGAGCACCGATCCCGTCGTCTCCAACGAACTCGGCGTCGTCGAACTTCGACAGGGCAACTACCACGACGCCGAAGAAACTTTTCTCGAATCTCTCGAACCCCAGAGCACGGCCACGACCTCCCGGGACAGGGTGCGCCCGCGCGCCGAGGCGAGGGCCAGGAGACAGAGCCCGACGTAGGGGAGGCTCGGGTTTCGGATGAGCGGGTTCCGTCCGAAGCAGCAGGCCAGCACGTAGAGCGCGAGGAGTGCCGCGGCGCGGCGGACCCGGTTCCTCTCCGGCGCCAGCACCAACAGCAGCGCGGAGACGAAGCCGGCGCCCACGAGGGCCAGCGCCATGGCCGGGCCGTCGGCCCACGCGAGCACGTTGGGGAAGGCGTGCAGCAGGGGGCTCACGCGGCCCTCGGGCAGCATGCCCTCCCGGGAGAAGAGCTCGCCGGCGTAGGGCAAGAGCGCTCCGAAATGCCACGCCAGGTAGGCGCCGAGGAGCCGGCTCCGGGGGATCGCGTTCAGCACGCGAGGCTCCAGCGCCAGCGCCGCCCGGCGCGCGTCTGCACGAAGGCCCCGCGCACCACGTCGCCGTGGCCCGCCGGCGCGCCGAGCTCCTGAAGCAGCGCGCCCTCGCAGAGGGCCCAGCGGCCCGCGGCGACGAAGAGGGGCCCGAGGGTCGCGTCGTCGCCGAGGTGCGGTCCGCCGGCGACGAGCGCGCCCACCACGTTGCGGCGGTTGTAGGGGCCCCGGAGCCGCGCGTAGCGCGCCCGGTCGAGGTCGAGCCGCGTTCGGTGCCCGTCGGCGTATTCGAGCTCTACGGCGAAGCGCGCGCTGAAGGGCTCGCCCTCACCAAGGGTGGTGAAGACCTTGGGCGCGGGCGCGACGTGGCTCGCGGCGCCGAGGCCCACGAGCGCCGGCACCCGGAGCACGTCACCGGCCATCTGCAGCGAGCCCAGGACGAGCATCGCGAGGGCCCAGCGGCGCGGCCCGCTCACGGCGCGCCGTCCCGGGACCGCCCGGCCGGCGCGCCGAGGTCGACGCCTCGGAGCATGGCGCCGACCTGCTGCTCGGCGTCCGCGCCGAAGCCCATGGGCGCGTCTTGCGTCGCCGGGTTCCGGAAGGTGCCGAAGAGCAGGTCCCAGAGCGGCAGGTCCGCGTAGTTGTAGCCATGCACGCCCTCGGCGTGGTGGAGCCGGTGCATCTCCGGCCGCTGAAAGAGGTAGCCGAGCCAGCGCGGCGTGCGGACGTTCCAGTGGTAGACGAGCTCCGCCAGGCCCGTCAGCAGCGTCGCGCTGGCGGCGGCGGCCAGGCTCATGCCCAAGAGCCCGTAGAGCACGGCGCTCGAGAGCAGGCCGTTCGCCAGGATCTCGAAGGGGTGCTTGTAGAAGCTCGCCACCACCTCGAGGCGCGTCGGGCTGTGGTGGAGCTGATGGAACCAGCGCCAGAGAAAGGGCACCTCGTGCCGGGCGCGGTGCCACCCGTAGTAGACGAAGGTGATGACCACATAGCCGACCAGGGCGCCGAGCGAGGTCCCCAGCGCCGCGCCGTCCAGGAGCGCGTGCGCCCGCAGCCAGCCGTCCCAGAGCGGCGCCGCCAGCACCACCACGGCGGCTTGAAAGGCGCTGGCCGCGATGGCCCGGGGCCACCAGCCGCGGGACGTGGGGAGCGCGACGGCGGGACGCCGGGCCTCGACGACCATCATCGCCAACATGGCCGCGAGCACGACGAGCGGGAGCGTCACGCGAGGCTCCGCGCCGCCGGTGCGAAGCGCGCCCGGGCCACGAGCCTCGCCACGGCCTCCCGGGCTTCCGCCGCGCTGACCCGCGGCGAGAGCGGCGCGCCGAAGCGGACGCGGACCCGGGCCCGGAAGCGCCGGGGGCGCGTGGTCATGGGCGCGCCGTGGGCGAAGCTGAAAACGCTGCCGAAGAGGCCGTGCAGGCCGATGGGGATGACCGGCACCGGCGCGCCGGCCGCCGCGCGCTTTGCGAGCACGCGCTCCATGCCGGGACGGAAGACGTCCATGCGACCGTCCCGCGTGCACCTGCCCTCGGGGAAGAGGATGACGAGCTCGCCTGCGGCGAGGGCCGCGTCGATGCGCGCGAAGGCTTCGGCCTTCACCGCGGCGTTCTCTTTCGCCGGGGCGATGGGAATCACGCGCGCCAAGCGGAAGAGCCAGCCGAGGCCCGGCATGTCGAGCATCGCGTGGCTCATCACGAAGCGGGGGTTCCGGCGAAGGCGGCACGCCACGACGAAGGCGTCGGCGTAGGAGAGGTGGTTCGCCACCAGCAGCGCGGGGCCCTTCGAAGGGACGTGCTGCACGCCCTCGACGTCCAGCCGATAGACCAGGCAGGTCAAAAGGCGCGTCAGGTGACGGAGAAGAGTCCGCGCGAGGTCGCCGAGGCGCCGCGGCGGCGGGAGGGGTCGGAGGGACATGCAGGAGCCCCTTCGCAAGACCCTTGCCGGTCGATTTTCGAAGGAATTTCAACCGCAACGCGATTTCCGGCATGCATCGGATGTGCGCCGTGTGTGCGTTGAATGTACAAAGCGGAATGCAGGAGGAGCAGCGACGTCTCCTCGAGACGGTGAGCCGCGCGAGCTTTGCCAACCCCTTTGGCGAGGAACGGAGCGCCCTCGACGCGGAGCTGGCCGGGACGTCTCCGGAGGACCCGGCGGCCGTGGACCGCGCCGCGGCCCGCGTGGCGACGCTCCGCGAGGCCATCGGGTCCATGCGCCGCTACGAGGGCGAAGAGGCCACGCTGGTGGGGCACCTCCTGCTCTTCGACGCCTTTCACCGCTTCGCGCCCTCCTTCGACGCCCTCGTCGAGGCGCAGGCCGGCGGTCAGGCGCCGCTTCCCTTTCCCGAGCATGAGCCGCTCGGCGCCTTCCTGGTCGCTGGCGGCTGGCCGGAGGCGCGGGTGGGTCGCGTGCTCGAGCTCTTCTACCAGCTTCGCCGGGGCTTCCTGTTCCTCCGCGACGCGCTCGTGGGGCAGAGCCGGCCCATGCGCGGGCTGCGCGAGGCGCTCTGGAACCAGCTCTTCACCCGCGACGTGCGCCGCTACGAGGAGCACCTCTGGAACCGCATGGAGGACTTCTCCGTGCTGCTCCTCGGCGAGACCGGGACCGGCAAGGGAGCGGCGGCGGCGGCGCTCGGGCGCAGCGGCTTTCTTGGCTGGGAGGCGAGCGCCGGGCGCTTCGAGACGAGCTTCGAGGGGCGCCTGGTGCCCCTCAACCTGGCCGAGGTGCCGGGCTCGCTCCTGGAGAGCGCGCTCTTCGGTCACGAGAAGGGCGCCTTCACCGGGGCCGTGCGGCGTACGCCGGGGGCGCTGGCGCGCTGCCCGGAGCACGGCGCGCTCTTCCTCGACGAGATCGGCGAGGTGCCGCCGGCGGTGCAGGTGAAGCTCCTGCGCGTGCTCCAGGAGCGGAGCTTCACGCCGCTGGGCGCCGAGCGCGCCGAGCGCTTCCCGGGACGGGTCCTCGCGGCGACGCACCGGCCCCTGGCGGAGCTTCGCGCCGAGGGGGGCTTTCGCGACGACTTCTACTACCGGCTCTGCTCGTCGGTGGTCGAGCTTCCGCCGCTCCGCGCGCGGCTCGCGGACGACGCCGGCGAGCTGGACCTCCTCCTCGCGACGCTCACGGAGCGCATCGCCGGGAGCGACGCTCTCGCACCCGTGGTGCGCGAGGCCATCGCCCGGGACCTGCCTCCGGACTACCGCTGGCCGGGCAACGTGCGCGAGCTCGAGCAGGTCGTGCGCCGGGTCATGATCAGCGGGCGCTGCACGGGCGCGCCGCTGGCGCACGCGGAGACGTCGCAGCCGGCGGACGGCTTGGGTCCCGAGCGGAGCGCCCGGGAGCTCCTCGACGCGTACTGCGCGTCGCTCTACGCGCGCCACGGTACCTACGAGGCCGTGGCCCGCATCACGCAGCTCGACCGGCGCACGGTGAAGAAGCACGTGCTGGCGCACGAGGACGGCTGAGGGGCCTCAGCGTCCGCTGACGACGAGCGTCTGAAGCGACGCCCCCGGCGTCGCGAGGGAGAAGCGCTCGCCCGCGACCTCGACGACGCCCTCCAGGTCCTCCTCGGCTTCGCTGAAGACGTGCACGGCCACGGTGCCGTCGGGGTTCCGGATGGCCGTGGCGTGCACGCCCTCGGCTCCACTCACCTCCGTCTCGAGCACCACGCCGCCGGGCCGGCTGTGCCGCGAGAGCTGGGCCAGGATGAAGTAGGTCGGCGAGTAGTAGACCGTGTCCGTCGGGCCATCGACCATCACCGGCGCCAGGCAGAAGTTGGACACGTGGTTGGGCCCGCCGCGCTTGTCGAGCACCACGTTCCAGTCGACCCAGCCGGCGATCCAATGCGCCATGCCGACGACGATGTCCCGGGCATAGCGGAAGGCCGGGCTGTACTTCGGGTGGTCGGCGCGCTGGTCCGGCGGGGCCCAATCCCAGCCCCAATCCGTCGCTTCCTTCTCCCAGTACCAGTCGTCGTTCTGCCACCAGGTGTAGAGCGGCTCGCAGCCGCAGGGGGGCTCCAGGCATTGCCCGTTGCAGGAGGCTTCCGCGGAGACGCTGTCGATGGTGCCCTCGGTCTGGAGGATGGGCTTGTCCGGATGCCGCGCGTGCTCTGCCTCGAGCACGTCCTCGTAGACCTTGAAGGTGCTGTTGTACCAGTGCACCGCCGTGCCGAAGGTGTGCGCTCCGGCCTTCGGGTCGCCGTGGACCACCTCCGTGTACTCGGGCATCTCCGCGCGGTTCTGGTCGAAGATGAGCACGCGCGTGTCCATTCCCGCCTCCCGGAGCGTCGGGCCGAGCACGCGCAGGAAGTCCCGCTGCTCTTCCGGCGACATGTGCATGCTCTCCCAGTTGCCGTTGTTGCCCTGGGGTTCGTTGATGGGCGTGATGCCCCAGACGTCGATGCCTTCGGCGGCGTAGGCCTCGAGGTACTTCACGAAGTAGCGCGCGAAGGTGCCGTAGTGCTCGCGAAGCAAGCGCCCGCCGGTCTGGTTCTCCGGGTCGTAGAGCTTGCCGTTGTCCTTCATCCAGGGCGGGGGCGACCAGGGCGAGCTGATGAGGTCGAAGTCGGCGCCGGGCGTCGCCTGGGCGTCTTTCAGGAGCTGGAGAAGGCCGTTGTCCCGGTCCGGCTCGATGGTGAAGCTCTCGAGGCTCGGGTCTTCCTCGGCCACGTAGACGTAGCTCTCCTCGGAGAAGTCGGAGCTGGCGATGTGCGTCCGCGAGAGCGCGAAGGCCGCCCCGTCGCGGCCAAAGGTCCGCTCGAGGACCTCCTGGCGCTTGGCCGGAGAGATCGCGGCGAGCGCCGCTGCCGAGCTCTGCGTGAGCGAGCTGCCGATGCCGAAGAAGCGCTGCCGCTCCCGGTCGCCATGAACGCGGACGACCAGCGCCGTTTCCGAGTCCCCGGCGTGGACGGCCCGGCGCTCGGTCAGGGCGTCGCCGGCGCGGGACGTGGAGAAGATGCGCGCGGTCATGGGGGCCTCGTCATCGGCGGTTCGGTCGTGGGCCACGTTCGCGGGCGCGGACGACGCGCCCCCGCACGCGGCAAGGGTCAGCAGGAGAAAAGAGGAAGACCGAACCATGCGCCGAGACTCGCATGCCCCGCGCTCAGGCGCAGTGGGCGGTGACGATGAGGCGCTCGCTCTCCGCGTCGTAAGCGTGCTGGTCGAAGCCGCCGTGAAGCACGAGCAGCTCGAGGCCGGACCGCCGGAGCAGCCCCTCCAGCTGCGTCGAGAGCAGGTAGCGCTGCGGCAGGACCGCGCGCAGCTCCGCGCCTCCGTCGGCGGGCACGTAGCGGTAGTGGGCGTCGATGCGCTGGCTGGCGCGCGTCCAGTCGCTCTCTTCGTAGACGTCGTAGCGCCGCCCTTCGACCTCGACGGGCCCGAGCCGCTCCTCCTCGTCCCGGCCGTCCGGGCCGCCCTGCGCATGAAAGGCGTCCGCGGCGTAGCCGTCGAAGGTGAGCAGGCCGCCTTCCGCGAGGTGCGCGGCGCCGCGCGCGAGCATCGCCGCCAGATCGTCTTCCGTGAGCATGCAGTAGGCGGTGCCGAAGGGAGCGATGACCCGGTCGAAGGTCTCGCCGAGGTCCAGCGTGCGCGCGTCCGCGTGCAGGTAGGAAGGCCCGCCGCCCGCCGCCCGGGCGAGCTCCAGGAGGCCGTCGTGGAGGTCGACGCCCACGACCTCGAGACCGTCCGCGGCGAGGGCCCGGCTCACGCGACCCTCGCCGGCACCGAGCTCGAGCACGCGGGACGCGCCGGCGCAGACGCGCCGGTAGAAGTCGACGTCACCGGGCACTCCCCGGTGGAGCGCCGCATGAAAGGCCGCGGGGTAGGGCCGGGCCATCAGATGAAGCGGTCCGAGCCCCGCACGCCGCTGCTCGACC
>JBCCAW010000549.1:0-4082 GCA_039814655.1 Myxococcota bacterium
GGCTGAATTTCACCGCCAGGCAGCTGCACAACGGACATGCCCATTTCGAGCAGAACGTCAGCGGCGAGACCAACTGTCCGGTACTTCAGCCCGTCCATTTGAGATGCGTCTCCACCTGCCCGCGGGCGCCGCGGGCGCAGTGCCGCGGCCATGACGCGCGACGCGGAGCCGCCGGAGGGCGTCTGGGAGTCGCTGCTCGGCACGCTGCTCACGCACCGGCTGGTGGTGCTCGTGTTGGTGGGCCTGCTCGCCCTCGTCGGCCTGCACGTCGCGCCCTTCGACCTCGACCTCGGCGCCTTCCCCCGCGACCCGGTGCCCGTCGACGCCCTGCCGGACCTGGGGGAGAACCAGCAGATCGTCTTCACGGAGTGGGCGGGGCATTCGCCGCGGGACCTCGAGGACCAGGTAACCTATCCGCTGACGACGGCGCTCATGGGCATTCCCGGCGTGCGCACGGTGCGGAGCGCGTCGGCCTTCGGCTTCTCGACCATCTACGTGGTCTTCCGCGACGACGTGGAGTTCTACTGGTCGCGCTCGCGCGTGCTCGAGAAGCTGGCGTCGCTGCCCCCGGGCACGGTGCCCGCGGGCGTCACGCCCACGCTCGGGCCCGACGCCACGGCCCTCGGCCAGATCTTCTGGTACACGCTCGAGGGCCAGGACCCGGAGGGGCGCACGGTCGGGGGCTGGGACCCGGACGAGCTCCGGAGCCTTCAGGACTGGTCGATCCGCTTCGCGCTCCAATCGGCTGAGGGCGTGAGCGAGGTGGCCTCCGTCGGCGGCTTCGTGCGCGAGGTCCAGGTCGACGTGGATCCCGACGCGCTCCGCGCGAAGGGCGTGACCCTCGCCGAGGTCGCCGATGCCGTGCGCGCGAGCAACATGGACGTGGGCGCGCGCACCCTCGAGCTGAACGGCGTGGAGTACATCGTGCGCGGCCGCGGCTTCGTCGAGTCCCTCGAGGACCTCGAGGGCACGGCCATCGCGTCCCGGGACGGCACGCCCGTGCGCATCCGCGACGTGGGCCACGTGTCCTACGGGCCGGCGCTTCGCCGCGGCGCCCTCGACGACGAAGGGGCGCCGGCGGTAGGCGGCGTCGTCGTCGCCCGCTACGGCGCGAACCCGCAGGCGGTCATCGCCGCGGTGAAGGCGAAGATCGCGGAGATCCAGCGCGGCCTGCCCACGCGCACCTTGGCCGACGGGACGACGAGCCAGGTGACCATCGTGCCCTTCTACGACCGGACGACGCTCATCGACGAGACCCTCGGCACGCTCCGAAGGGCGCTCACGCAGCAGATGCTGATCACGCTGCTGGTGGTGCTGGTGATGCTGCGTCGCCTTCGAAGCTCGCTGCTCCTGGCGCTGATGCTGCCCCTCGGCGTGCTCGCCGCCTTCGGGGCCATGAAGGTCACCGGCGTGGGCGCGAAAGTGATGGCCCTCGGCGGCATCGCCATCGCTATCGGGACCATGGTCGACGTGGGTATCGTGCTGGTGGAGAACATCGACCAGCATCTCCGCCGCGCGGCGCCGGACGTGCCGCGCCTGGTTGTGGTGCGGCGCGCGGCGGCGGAGGTGGCGCCGGCGGTGATGACCTCGGTGCTGACGACGGTGGTCAGCTTTCTGCCGGTCTTCGGGCTCTCATCCGCGGAGCTTCGCCTCTTTGCGCCGCTGGCCTTCACGAAGACCTTCGCGATGATCGGCGCGCTGCTCCTCGCGCTCGCGGTGCTGCCCGCGGCGGCGCTGCTCACGCTGCGGCGCCGGCCGGTCGCGACGGAACCGGGCGCGCTCGATGCCGCGGCTGGCCCTCCCTGGCGCGTGGGCGCGACCCGCGTGGCGCTCGTCGCGGCCGCCGTGGTCGTGACGGTGCTCCTCGCCCGCGATTGGCTGCCCCTCGGCCCGGGCCCGGGTCTCTTGCTCAACCTGCTCTTCGTGGCGGCGCTGCTGGCCGGGGTGCTCTTCACCTTCCGCTTCTTCGAGCGCGCCTATCCGCGGCTCCTCGCCGCGGTGCTGCGGCGGAAGGCGGCGTTTTCGGTGCTGCCGGCGGCGCTCATGCTCTTCGGGGCGACGGCGTGGCTCGGCTTCCCCGCCGCGTTCGGCTTCCTCCCGGCGAGCGTGCTCCAGAGCGGGCCCGGCGTGGCGCTGGCGCGGGCCTTCCCGGGCTTCGGGCGCGAGTACATGCCGCCCTTCGACGAGGGCAGCTTCCTCTACATGCCCTCGACCATGCCCCACGCGTCCATCGGCGAGGTGCGGCGCTTGCTCTCGGAGCTGGACGCGGCCGTCGCGCAGATCCCGGAAGTGGACCGGGTGGTGGGCAAGCTCGGCCGCGTGGAGAGCGCCCTCGACCCGGCGCCCGTGTCCATGATCGAGACGCTCGTGACCTACCGGCCCGAGTACCGCGTGGACGAGGACGGCACGCGCGTGCGCCAGTGGCGCGATCACATCCGGACGCCTCGGGACATCTGGACCGAGATCGCCCGGGCCGGGTCGCGACCGGGGCTCACCGGGGCGCCCATGCTGATGCCCATCGAGACGCGGCGCGTGATGCTCCAGAGCGGCATGCGGGCGCCCATGGGCCTCAAGGTGCGCGGGCCGAGCCTGGAGGTCATCGAGGCCTTCGGTCTGGATCTCGAGGCGGCGCTGAAGACCGTGCCCGAGCTCCGGGCGAGCACGGTCTTCGCGGACCGCGTGGTGGGCAAGCCCTACCTCGAGGTGCACATCGATCGCGAAGCCGTCGGCCGCTACGGCGTGAGCGTGGCCGACGTGCAGCGCGTGCTGCAGGTGGCGCTCGGCGGCATGGAGCTGACCCGCACCGTGGAGGGGCGCGAGCGCTACCCGGTGCGCGTCCGCTACCTGCGCGAGGAGCGCGACAGCCTGGAGGCCCTGGACCGGGTGCTGGTGCCCGTACCGGGCGGCGAGCCGCTGCCGCTGCGCCAGCTGGCCGAGGTGCGCTACGTGCGGGGCCCGCAGGTCATTCGCGGCGAAGACACGTTCCTCACGAGCTACGTGCTCTTCGACCGGCAGCCGGGCGTGGCCGAGGTCGCGGCCGTCGAGGCGGCGAAGGCCCAGCTCGAAGGCCTCATCGAAGCGGGCGAGCTGGTCGTGCCCGAGGGGGTGAGCTTCGCCTTCGCAGGGTCCTACGAGGGCCAGCTCCGGAGCGAGCGGCGCCTGCAGGTGCTCGTGCCCGTGGCCGTGGCTCTGGTCTTCGTGCTGCTCATGCTGCAGTTCCGGCGGGTCGCGACGAGCCTCATCGTGTTCAGCGGCGTGGCCGTGGCCGCGTCCGGCGGCTTCGCGCTGCTCTGGCTTTATGGCCAGCCTTGGTTCCTCGACGTGGAGGTGGCGGGGACCAGCCTCCGGACGCTCTTTCAGGTGGGCCCGGTGCACCTGAGCGTGGCGGTGTGGATCGGCTTCATCGCGCTCATCGGGCTCGCGACAGACGACGGGGTGGTGATGTCGGCCTACCTCCGGCAGCGCTTTCAGCAGGTGCCCCCGCGCACGGTGGGCGAGGTCCGGGAGCGCACGCTCGAGGCTGGGCAGCGGCGCATCCGGCCCTGCCTAATGACCACGGCCACCACGCTGCTCGCGCTCCTGCCCGTGGTGACCTCGACGGGGCGCGGCTCCGACGTGATGGTGCCGCTGGCGCTGCCGATGCTCGGCGGCATGGGCGTGGCGCTGCTGACGCTCTTCGTGGTGCCGGTGCTCACCTGCGCCCTCGAGGAGCGCCGGGTGGACGGGGAAGGGCGGGCGCCCCCTGCGTAGCGACGCCTGCGTAGCGACGGCTGCGTAGCGACGCCTGCGTAGGCGAAGCGTCCGCGATCAGGGGCGTGCTAGCGTGGCCGCCATGGCCCGCCCCCAGCGCGTTTGCTTCTTCGTGGCGTGCTTGGTCGCTGTGGCGTGTGGCGGCGACGCGCCGGTCGCGCCGGGGGATGCAGGCACGCTCGACCTGGCGGAGCCGCCGGCGTGGCCGGCCACGCTCGCGCAGGCGGGCCTCTACGCGGAGGGCATCTCGGGCCCGCTGGCCGAGGGCATGCGGCGCTACGAGGTGCGTCATCGCTTCAGCCATAGCATAGTTACCCGCAGGCATAGCCGAA
>JBCCAW010000103.1:0-13313 GCA_039814655.1 Myxococcota bacterium
CGCGAGCCAAGTAATGAGAGACGAACGACGGTCGTAATCCACGAGCCATGTCGAGTTCCCAGCGCTACAACAAGCGCGTCCCTTCACCCCGGTGAAGACGTAGACGGCGCCCCAGTAGCCGCCGGCGCGGTCGTGGTCGAGGACGAGCATCTTAGAACCCCCGCTCGGCGGGCGGCGCCGCCACGCCCTTCTGTGCGCCCTTCTTTTGGCGTTTCCGAAGCTGCACGAGGCGCTTCTCGCGGAACTCGGGCCGGGGCTTGGGCGTGTCCTCCCAGATGCCCGCGGTGTCGCCGGTGCCCACGCCCTCGAAGAACGTCTTCATGGCCGCGAAGCGCTCCCGGTTGGCCATGGCCGCGTTGGCGACCTGGGCGAGCGCCCCGGCTCCGGCCGGCCCCATGAGCGGCCGCGCGCTGATGAGGTTCGTGAAGTAGAGGGACGGGATGGCCTTCTCCTTCGCGTGCTGCACCACCGGCGTGGTGCCGATGGCCAGGTCCGGCTGGAACTCGTCGACGGCGGCGATGTCCTGCTCGAGGCTGGCCCGGAACTGCACCGGGATGCCCTTGGCCTCGAGCCACTCGCAGTCCGGCGCGGACCAGGGCGTCTTCGGGCAGGCGCTGCCCACGTAGCGAACGTCCGCGCCGCTCTCGACGAGCAGGCGGGCCACGAGCAGCTCGGAGCCTTCGTAGCCGCTCACGGTCACCCGGCCCTTGATGGGCGTCGCGGCGAGCGCGGCGCGCGTCGCGGCGACGAGGCCGTTCTTCACGCCGTCGACCTTGGCCTGGGGCACGCTACACGCGTCACCGATGGCGTCGAGCCAGGCGGCCGTCCCGTCGGCGCCCACGGGCGCGGAACCCACGACCTTGCGCCCCGCGGCCTGCAGCTCGCGGATGGACGCCGTGTAGAAGGGGTGAATCGCCGCCACGGCCGCGCAGTCGAGGGCCTGGTAGAGTTCGCGCCACTCGCGCGTCGGCACCGCCGGCCCTGCGGCCAGACCCAGCGGCTCGAGCATGCGCCCGAGAATCACCGGGTCCGCCGGGAACATCTCGCCCAGGAAGGTCACCGTGGGGCGTCGCTCCTGGTCCTTGCCCTGCGTCTCGCGCGGCGCGAGCACGGGGCCCGCTTCGGCCTCCTTGCGCGCGTAGGCCAGCATGGCGCCGGCGAGCACGTCCTTGGCCTCCGCGTGCGTCGGCACGCCAAAGCCCGGCACGTCGATGCCGATGATGCGTACGCCATCGATGACGTCCGGCAGCAGGCGCAGCGGCACGCCGCTCGCCGTGGGCACGCAGAGGTTGATGACCACCACGGCGTCGACCTCGCTCGGGTCCGCCAGCTGATGCACGGCGTCCCGGAGGTCCTCGAAGAGCTTGCCCGTGACGAGCGTCTCCGAGTCGAAGGGCACGTAGCCCACGGTCCGCCGCGCGCCGTAGAAATGCGAGGTGAAGGTGAGCCCGTAGACGCAGCACGCGCTCCCGCTCAGCACCGTGGCCGTGCGGCGCATGCGCAGGCCCACGCGGAGCGAGCCGAAGGCCGGGCACATGCTCTGCGGCTGGTCATGGGGCCCCACGGGGTAGTCCGCGGCGTAGCGCTCGAGCACCTCGCCCTTGCCCGCGGCGGCGGCCTTGGCGCGGAGATCGGCCTTGGAGCCCGTGCAGCTGACGGCCGTTTCCGCTCCCGGTGCCTGCGCGCTCACTTCACACCCCCCGGTCGTAGATGACCTCGAGGGACTTCCGGCGCGCCTGCTGCGGGCCAGCGACGTCCTCGAGGGTGGCGGGCTCGAGCACCACGTCCCGGCCCACCTCCGCGCTGTCGAAGAGCTCGAGGAGCTCGTCCTGGTCGAGGGGCGTCGGGCCGAGGGGCGGCGCCGTGGCGACGTTCTCGGCGAGCTCCGCGAAGAGCGAGCCCCAGGGGCTCTCCGGGCGCCCGATGATCTCGTACTTGGCGCTCTTGCGGCGGATGTCGTCGTCCGCGGGAATGGCCGCGAGCACGGGAATGCCTACCTTGTCCGCGAAAGCACGCGCCTCGCCGGTGCCATCGTCCTTGTTGATGACGGCGCCCGCGACGCCCACGTGGCCGCCGAGCTTCCGGAAGTACTGCGCCGCCGAGCACACGTTG
Source organism: Myxococcota bacterium (assembly GCA_039814655.1). Classification (GTDB taxonomy): domain Bacteria; phylum Myxococcota_A; class Polyangia; order Polyangiales; family Houyiibacteriaceae; genus CALCTH01. Next base: position 2,113 of record JBCCAW010000103.1, read on the forward strand.
TTGGCGACGTAGAGCGACTGAAGGTCGTTGGAGCAAACGACGATGACCTTCTGGCACATGTCGCGGGCGATGGGCAGGCCGAAGCCGCCGCAGACCACGTCCCCGAGGAAGTCGAGAAGCACGTAGTCGAAGCCCCAGTCGTTGAAGCCGAGCTTCTCGAGCGTCTCGAAGCCGTGAATGATGCCGCGGCCGCCGCCGCCGCGGCCGACCTCGGGCCCGCCGAGCTCCATGGCGAACACGCCGTCTCGCTTGAAGCAGACGTCGCTGATGCTCACCTGGTCGCCGGCGAGCTTCTTCTTGGCCGACGTGTCGATGATCGTGGGGCAGGCCTTGCCGCCGAAGAGCAGCGAGGTGGTGTCGCTCTTCGGGTCGCAGCCGATGAGGAGCACCTTCTTGCCCTGCTGGGCCATCATGTAGGAGAGGTTCGAGAGCGTGAAGCTCTTGCCGATTCCTCCCTTGCCATAGATGGCGATGATCTGCGTGTCCTTCGTCACCTCTTCGGTGGCCGGAGGCGGGGGATCTTTGGCCGCTTCTTCACGAAGCTTTTCGGCCATCTCCTGAAGAGGCCCGGAGTCGGCGTTGGAGCGAAGGTCGATCATGCGCAGCTTCTCCAGTCGAGAACCATCTTGAGGCACGCCGCGTCGTTGAACGCGGTCTCATACGCTTCGGCGGCTTCGGCGTAAGGCCGCCCATGGGAAATCAGTCCGCCGAGATCCAGGCGCCCCGCGCTCACCAAGGCCAGCGCGGCCTCGAGGTCTGCGGGCTGCCACTCGGCAGCGACGCGGAGCCGGGCCTCCTTCATGAAGGCCAAGGGGAAGTCGAAGGAGAGGCGCTCGGCGTAGAAGCCGGCGAGGCAGAGCTCGCCGCCCTTGCGGAGCCGATGCAGGAGCGGCTCGAGGAGCGAAGCGTCGCCGCTCACGTCGCAAATGGCGGCGTAATCGCGGCGTTCGTCCTCCTCCGGGGAGACGACGGCGTAGCCCTCGGCGCCGGCAAAGCGGGCGGGGTTCTTCTCCCAGACCACCGGGCTCGCGCCGAGCGCCCGCGCGATGCGCGCGAGCAGTCGCCCGAGTACGCCGTGGCCCACGATGAGCTCCGGGAGCGGCCCGCCCACGAGCGCGTGGCGCGCCGTCGCGGCGAGGGCCAAAAGCACGGCTTCATCGCCATCGCGCGCGGAGAGCTGCGGCGGGAGCTTCGAGGCCCGGGCCGCCGGCACGGTCAGGCGCGACGCCGCACCCCCAAAAAGCCCGCGCACGTCCCCGAAGCAGCTCGCCCCGGGCACGAAGACCCGGTCGCCTTGGGCAAAGCGCCCTTCCGCGTCGGGCTCACGGACCGTGCCCACGGTCTCGTAACCGGGCACGAGCGGGTAGGCGAGGCCCGGGAAAGGCGGCATGCGGCCCGTGTAGAGGAGGCGCTCCGTGCCCGTGCTGATGCCCGTGAACTCGACGTCCACGAGCAGGTCGCCGGCGCCGGCCACATCCCGGGGCAGGGCACGTAAGCTCAGCTCGCCCGGCGCCTCGAAGACGACGGCGACGCTCTCGGACGCGGGGTCCGGCAGGGGGCCGGAACGCGACTCGTTCGCGGACGGGGACACGGTACGTCAATCTACATGGACGCCTGTAAGCGTCAAGCTTAATTGACACTCGTCTCATGCGGCGCAGACCCGGCCTTTGGCGCGCCGGCCTCGGCGTCTAGCGTGCGCCTCGTGCGTCAGCGCGGCCCGCGCTCCGCCACCAGGAGCTCGGCGAAAAGAGGTCGGCGCGTCGAAATTTGCCGAATTCGGCGAAAGCCCGCCGCGGCCAGCAACGCCCGGTTCTCTTCTGGCGTGCGCGGGCGACCCTGTCCCATGGCGAGGAGGTAGAACTCGAAGTATGCGCCGCCCACGCGCGACCCGTGGCGCGCGTGGGCCATGGGTTCGGCGAGGAGCAGCCGGCCGCCGGGGCGGAGCGCGTCGTGGGCCGCGCGGAGCACGCCGGCGGCGGCCTCGTCGTCGTGGTCGTGGAGCACGCGGACGAGGGAGACGGCGTCGACGGGGCCCGGGAGCGCGTCGTGGAAGAGATCGCCGCCGGTGACCGCGACGCGATCGAGTCCCCGCGCCGCGAGGCGCTCTCGGGCCCGCTCGGCGACGGGGGGCAGGTCGAAGAGCCCGAGCGAGAGCCCGGGCATGCGCTCGGCGAGGGCCTCCACGAAGACGCCTTCCCCGCCGCCAACGTCCAGCAGGCTCGTCACGTCGCCGAGCGGCGCGGCTTCGAGCACGTCCTCGGCGATGAGCGTCAGCGAGCGGCCCATCAGCTCCGTGTAGGCCTGGGCGTGTGGGCTCGCCGTGTCCTCGTAGCGCCAAAAGCCCTCGAGCGCCGTGGGCCGGGCGTCCCCGCGAAGGAGCAGCGTGGGCTCGGCGAGGTCCGCGTAGAGGAGCGCGTGGTGCGCCACCATGGCCTTGACGGCCGGGTTGCCGAGGTAGGACGCACCGTGAATTCCGATGCCGAAGCGGCCGCCGCGGCGCGCCTCGACGAGCCCCAGGGAGGCGGCGGCGCGGAGCAGTCGGGCGGCGGCGGGGCCGCGCAGGCCGACGGAGGCGCCGAGGTCTTCGGGCGTGCGCGGCCCCTGCGCGAGGGTCTCGAGCACCTCGAGGTCCACGCAGGCCCGCAGCACCTGCGCGTAGACGAAGCCCGCCGCGAGGTCGAAGAGTGCCCGGGCCCGCCGCCGTGCGACGAAGCGCGTCAGCGGGAAGCGGGCGGCCCAGCGCTGGAAGCGCGGGCTCGACAGGATCCGGATGCGGAGCGCGTGCGCGGCGTCGAGGGCGCGGTCCCAGGGCGCGCGCGCTCCGCTCGCCGTGCTCACGCCGCGGCCGGGGCTCACGCCGGCGCGCTCACGCCGCGGCGTGCTGGAGGCTCGCCGGCACGAGGCGCTCGGCGATCTTCACGACCAGGTCCCGCAGGGCCTCCTGACCTTCGCACGCGGGCACGGCCTCGACGGCCTCCGCGACGAGCTCCTGAAGCAGCGCCAGGGCGCCTGGCGTGCCCAGCCGGGTCACGGCGCTCGGCCGGTCGTTGCGGACGTCGCATTGCGTGGGCTTGCCTGCGGTCTCCGCCGTCGCGTGGGCGTCGCAGAGGTCGTCGGCCACCTGGTAGGCCTCGCCGAGGCGCATGCCCACCAGGCTCCAGGGCTGCGGGTCCGCGCCCGCGGCCAGCGCGCCGCCGCGCGTCGCCGCGAGGAAGAGCGCGCCGGTTTTCGCGCGGTGGTAGCGCGCGACGTCGACCTCGGGCTCGCTCTCCCAGGCCTGGCCCGCGACCAGCCCGCGCGCCGGGCCCGCGGCCTCGGCGAGCAGCGTCATCAGCCCGGGCAGGCGCTCTGGCGCAACGTGCCCGGCCCGGGCCACGGTCTCGAAAGCCAGGAGAATCAGCGCGTCGCCGGCCAGTACGGCCAGGGGCTCGCCAAAGGCCCGGTGCACGCTGGGTCTCCCGCGACGAAGGTCCGCGTCGTCGAAGCAGGGCAGGTCGTCATGGACCAGGGAGGCGCAGTGGAGGAACTCGAGCGCGCAGCCCGTGGCCAGAGCGAGGCCCGGCGACTGGCCGCCACATGCGCCCGCGACGGCGAGCGCCAGGCGCGGGCGCACGCGGGCGCCTCCGGGAAAGACGGCGTGGCGTAGCGCGGCGCGGAGACGCGGCGGCGCGTCACGGTCGACGCCGGCGAGGGCGCTCTGCAGCGAAGCTTCAATGCGGGTCTTCATCGCGTTCATGTTTCTCTGCGCGGCTGCTTTGGACCTCCCGAAGCCCAGATGCGACAATGTCGCCTGACAGATGCGGGTGTCAAGTCAGCTTTACGCATTCTCCGTGCCCACCCGGAGTCGAGATTTCGGCGCCGCGATTACGGCCAGGGGATGAACAAAGCGGCGTCGTGGACGCCGCGGGCGCCGGCTGGGCGGCGGGAAGCTGCCGGTGGTCTGGACGGCGGGGGCGGCGCGGACGTAGGGTGCGACGCCGCGGCGTGACCCGGACCGGCGCCCTCGCGCCACCTTGACCCCAACGCTTCCCTTTCTTCGAAACCAGCGAAGGCCCCTGCGATGAAGCTCGAGCGCGTGCATGTCCGCGAGTTCAAGTCCATTTGGGACTCGGACCCCTTCACCCTAGGCAAGGTCACCTGCCTGGTCGGCAAGAACGAGGCGGGCAAGACCTGCCTGCTCCAGGCCCTCTACAAGCTCAACCCCATCGTCCCCGCCGATGGGGACTTCGATCCCGTCGAGGACTACCCGCGCGCCGCGGCCGAGGACTACCTCCAGGAGGTCGAGGACGGCACGCGCGAGCACGCGAACGTCATCGAGGCGAGCTTCGCTCTCGACGATGACGAGCTGGCGACCATCGAGGAGGCCTTTGGGCCCGGCGTGCTCACGGAGCCCGCGGTGCTCGTCTCCAAGGGCTACCTCGCGAGCCACAAGGGGCGGAACCAGCGCTTCATCAAGGTGCCCGTCGACGCCGAGGCCTTCGACCGGAACCTGCTCGTGCGCACGGGCGTGCCGGCGGCGCTGGCGGAGGAGTGCGCGCCCTACCTGCCGGACCCGGTGGCGCTCCGAGAGTTCCTCGAGGGCCGCGAAGAGCCCGAGCTCGTCCGCCTTCGCGGCGCGCTCGACGAGGTGCTCGCCCACGGCAGCCTCTCCATGCACGTCTGGAACACGACGCTGCGCAAGGGCCTGCCGAAGTTCCTCTACTTCGACAGCTACTACCAGATGACCGGGCGGGCGAACCTCGAGGCGCTCAAGGCGCGGCGTGACGCCGAAGCGCTCTTGCCCTCGGACCTGCCGCTGCTCGGGCTGCTCGAGCTCGCGCGCCTCGACCTCGACAAGCTGCTCGGCAGCAAGCGCACGCGCGGACTGAAGAACGCTCTCCAGAGCGCGAGCAACCGGCTGAGCCGCCAGCTCCTGACCTACTGGTCGCAGAACCAGGAGCTCCGCATGAACTTCGACGTGCGCCCGGCGCAGGACGACGACCCGGAGGGCATGCGCGACGGAACGAACCTCTGGGGCGAGGTCTACGACGCCAAGCACATGGTGGCGACGGGCCTCAGCGACCGGTCCACGGGTTTCGTCTGGTTCTTCTCCTTCCTCGCCTGGTACTCGGCGGAGAAGAGCAAGGGGCAGCCGCTCGTGCTCCTCCTCGACGAGCCGGGGCTCTCGCTTCACGCGCGGGCGCAGCGGGACCTGCTCCGCTACTTCGACCAAGAGGTCGCGAGCAACCCGGGCCACCAGCTCGTTTACACGACGCACTCGCCCTTCATGGTCGAGGCGACGCGCTTCGACCGCGTGCGCATCGTTCAAGATCTCGTGCCCGACGAGGACGCCGAGGACTACGACGCCATCGAGGGGACCAAGGTCTTCACGGACGTCAGCGCGGCCGAAGAGGACACGCTCTTCCCGCTCAAGGGCGCGCTGGCGCTCGAGATTCAGCAGAACCTCACGGCCGGGCCCGCGAGCCTGCTGATCGAGGGCACGGCGGACCTCGTGATCCTCGAGTCCATGTCGAGCGCCCTGAAGGCCGCGGGGCGCGGGGGCCTCGATACGCGCTGGCGCCTCGTGCCCATGGGGGGCGCGATACGCCTCGCGACCTACGTGGCGCTCTCCGGGCTCCAGGCCGAGCACCCCTTCGCCGTGCTGGCGGACCTCCGCCTCGCCGACCCGACGATGATCGAGGGGCTGGAGAAGCGGCACCTCCTCGTGCGGAACCGGGCGACGTCCTACGCCGAGGCCATGGACGTACCCGAGGCCGACGCCGAAGACCTGCTCGGGGCGAAGACCGTGGCGGCGCTCGTGAACGCCGCGCACGGCACCACCCTCCGCGCCGCGGACCTCGAAGGTAGCGGCCCGGTGCTGGGTCGGGTGCGCGCAGCCCTCCCCGAGGGCGTGGCCCTCGACCGCGTGCGTGCGGCGGCGGGAATCGCCACGAGGGCGGCTGCGCCCGACCCGGTCACCATGGACCGTTTCGAAGGGCTCTTTCAGCGCATCAACGCGCTGCTCGACTGAAGCCGGTCCCCGTCACGACAGTCCCGGTTGCGGCAGTCCTCGTTAAGAGGGGCCCGCATCGGGGGCCGCTCGGCGAAAGGCTGGGCTCACCAGCGGCGGCCGCCGCCGCCGCCTCCACCGCCGCCACCGCCGCCGCCACCGCGACGGTCCTGAGCCTCGCTGACGCGGATGCTCCGGCCGTCGAGGGACGTGCCGTCCATGGCCTCGATGGCGCTGGAGCCGGCGTCCGGGTCCGCAAAGGTCACGAAACCGAAGCCGCGGCTTCGGCCCGTGTCGCGGTCCGTGATGACCTTGGCTTCGACGATTTCGCCAAAGCGCTCGAAGGCCTGCTGCAGGCCGGAGTCCGTCGTTGCCCAGGCAAGACCGCCCACGAAAAGCTTCTTACTCATGTCTCTCTCAACTCGCTCTTCGCTCGCTGCCGTGGTCGAGCGCCCCGGCACGGTGCCGGACGGTCTCACGGTGGAGATTCGTCGCGAATAGACGGCGAGTCGGCCGCGGGCCCGGCTGGCCCGTCCCGCGCAGATGCGGGAGAGATCACCTTATGCGTACCACTCGCGCGCCGCTTGTCGAGCGCTCGTGGTGCGCTAGCGCCGCGCTTCGAGCGCGGAAGGGTGCGTCTGGGCCCGGCGCGCGATGCGCTGAATGCCGTAGGCGTGCAGCGCCGCACCGGCGACCACGGCCGCGTGAAAGAGCTCGTGAGGCCCCACGACGCCGCGCGCGAGCCAGGGCGCCTCGAGCACCTCGATGATGGCGCCGGCGGTGTACACGAGGCCGCCGAGCAGCACCGGGCGCGTCGCGTCCGCGCCGTGCAGCCGCCGCAGCCGTAGGAAGCTGACCATGCCGAGCCAGCCCAGGCCTACGTAGAGCCACAGGCCCAGCGCCTGGGGGATGAGGTCGAAGTACACGGTCTTCAGCACGAGCCCGGCGACGGCTCCGGCCCAGACGAGCGCCGTCATGCCGTAGCGCCAGCGACCGGTGAAGCCGACGAAATGCACCGCCGTGATCGTGCCGGCGATCATCACCCAGATGGCCGCGTGGTCGAGGAGCTGGAGCAGGTCCCGGGCCGGCGTGCCGCGCTCGAGCAGGTGGTAGGTCCCGCTCATGGAGAAGAGGAAGATCGAGCCCAGGACGAAGACCGCCATGCCCAGCCGCGCCGCCGCGTCCCGGCCACTCTTCACGAAGCGCCCGCCCAGGAGCAGGGCCACGAGCGCCGCGGCGAGATGCGTCCAGGAGGCGACGGGGTCGGAGAAGCCAGCCATGGAGACGACGGTCGGGGGCACGCGCTCCAAGCTGCCAGAGAACGCGCGGGCATGTGTCCCCGGGGCGTGAAGCCCCGGTCATCGTTGCGTCACGCTCGCCGAAGCTCAGGCCGCGGCGCGTAGGCCGAGCATGGCGCGCGCCTCGTCCGCGCTGGCGACCTCGCGGCCGGCGTTGCGCGCGCAGGTGGCGAGCGCGTCGATGAGCGGGCCGTTGCCCGAGGTGCGCTCACCGCTCGGCAGGTAGAAGGTGTCTTCGACGCCGGTGCGAAGCATGCCGCCCTTGTCCGCCGCGGCCTGGTGCACGTCCCAGATCTCCTGGCGACCGATGAGCGTGCACTGCCAGGGCGCCTCCGGGTCCTTGTAGTCGAGGAGCAGGTCGAGGAGCCGGGCGTCGACGGGCATGCCCGAGGCCACGCCCATGACGAAGTTGTAGTTGATGGTCTCCGTGAGGCCGGCGCCCCGGAAGAGCGCGATGGACCGCGCGATGCCCACGTCGAAGCACTCGAACTCCGGGCGCGCGCCCACGGCCTTCATGCCCGCGAGCATCTTCTCGATCTTGGCGATGGGGTTGTCGAAGAGCATGGGCGGCCAGGCCCATTGGCCGCTCTTTCGCAGCTTCAGGTAGTTGAGGCTGCCCGCGTTGCAGGCGGCGATCTCCGGCGCGATGGCCTCGAGGCAGGCGAGGGGGCCGGAGACGTCCGGGCCCACGACGCCCGTGGTCTGGTTGATGATGGCCCCGGGGCACGCCTCGCGGATGGCGTCGCTCTGCGCCTTGGCGACCTCCGGCTCCCAGGAGGGCAGGTGGCCCATGTTCGGGGTCTGCTGCCGGAAGTGGACATGAAAAATCGAGGCGCCGGCGTTCCAGGCGTCCTTCGCGGACGCGGCGATCTCCTCCGGCGTCACCGGAACCGGGTGCTGCTTCGGGTTGGTAAGCACGCCGTTGATAGCGCAGGTGAGGATCGCCTTGTCCATGGCCGCGCAGCCTAGCGGAGTTGAGCCGCGAAATGAATGGCCGTTCAGTCGGGTCCCGCTCAGGGCGCGATGACCACTTTCCCGAGCACGGCTCGCGTGTCCATGGCGCGGAGCGCGTCCGGCACCTCCTCGAGCGAGTAGCTCCTGGAGACGTGCGGGCGGAGCTTGCCTTCGCCATGCAGCGCGAAGATGGCCCGGAGGTTCGCGACGTGCCGGTCCGGATGGCGCATGGCCCAGGCGCCCCAAGCGACGCCGACCAGCGCGGCCTCCTTCAGCAGCGGGAGGTTCAGCGCGAGCTTGGGGATGGTGCCGGCGGCGAAGCCGATGACGAGGTGCCGGCCGCCCGGGCGAAGGGCGCGAAACGCCGGCTCGGCGTAGTCGCCACCGACCGGGTCGTAGACCACGTCGACGCCGCCCAGCGCCTTCGCGGACTTCTTGAGGTCCGCCTCGCCGTAGTGGATGCCGTGGGCGGCGCCGTGCTCGCGGGTGAGCGCGAGCTTCTCGGCCGTGGACGCGGCGGCCACGACCTCGGCGCCGAGCGCCGCGCCGATCTCGACGGCGGCGAGGCCCACGCCCCCGGCGGCCCCGAGCACGAGCAGGCGCTCGCCCGCGGCGAGGCGCCCGCGGTCGACGAGGCCGTGGTAGCTGGTGCCGTAGGTGAAGGCGAAGGCGCCGGCGACCTCGAGGCTCATGCCCTCGGGCACGGGCAGGAGCTGCGCCTGGTTGACGCAGACGTGCGTGGCGAAGCCGCCGAAGAAGTTGAGCGCGAGCACCCGGTCCCCTTCGGCGAAGCCGCTCACGCCCTCGCCGAGCGCGTCCACCACGCCCGCGACCTCGCCTCCCGGCGCGAAGGGGAGCGGCGGCCGGAGCTGATAGAGCCCGCGGCTCATGAGCAGGTCCGGGAAGTTCACCCCCGCGGCGGCCACGCGAATGCGGACCTGCCCCTTCTTGGGCGTGGGGTCCGGAAGCTCCTGCACCTCGATGGCGTCCGGCCCTTCCAGGGCGGTGATCATGGCTGCGCGCATGCGATTCCTACATGGCGCCCTCGGGCGCCGCCGGGAGCGTACGATGCGAGCGCATGCGGCGCCCCGGGGACATCGTTGGAGACCGCTACGTCATCAAGGGCACGCTCGGCTCCGGGGGCATGGCGACCGTGTACCGCGCCGAGCACGTGCTCAGCCGCCGTCCCGTCGCGCTCAAGGTCATGCACGACGCGCTCAACGGGCCCGGGGCCGCGGAGCGTTTTCGCCGGGAGGCGAGCGCGGCCGCGCGCATCGGACACCCGGGCCTCGTCACGGTCTACGACGCCGGCGTCGACCCCGACGGGGGCGCGTTCTTCCTGGCCATGGAGCTCCTCGAAGGAGATCACCTGGGCCTGCGCCTGCGCCGGCCAGGCACGACGCGGCGCGACGGGCTTCGCCTCGTGCGGGCGCTCCTCGAACCGCTGGTCGCGGCGCACCAGGCGGGTTTCGTCCATCGCGACCTCAAGCCGCAGAACGTGCTCGTGGGCGCCGACGGGACCGTGAAGCTCCTCGATCTCGGCCTGGCCAAACACCGAGACGCCAAGACGCTCACGGCGACGGGCAACACGCTCGGAACGCCGCACTACATGGCCCCGGAGCAGTTCATGAACAGCCGGGACGTGACGCCTGCGGCCGACGTCTGGGCTGCCGGCGTGGTGCTCTACGAGATCCTCGGGGGGCAGCATCCCTTCGACGCGCCGACGCCCCAAGCGGTGCTGATCCGCGCCGTCACGGAGCCGCCGCGGCCGCTTCGCGAGCTGGTCCCGGGGCTACCGGAGCTCGCCGCCCTCGTGGACCGCTGCCTGGCGCGGGAGCCCGGCGAGCGGCCGGACGCGGCGACGCTCGCTCGCGCCTTGGCCTCCGCGCTGGAGGACGGGCCTCCGGCCCTCGACGAGGCCACGTCCCTCGCCGAGCCCGCGGAGGGCGACGCGACGCGACCCGTGGCGCCGGACCGTCGCGGAGCGATGCCCGCGCGAGTCCAGAGCCTCGGCCGCACGTCTTGGCGATGCGTCGAGGCCCCGGGCTACCGCTTCTTCGTCCCGCCGGGATGGACCTCCCGGGACAGCCTCGTGCACCACGTGGCCGCGAAATACGAAGCGCCGGAGACTTCCGCCGCGGGCATGCGGCCGCGCTGCGTACTGAAGGTGGAGCCCTTCCCCGAGGGCGGGACCCAGGCCTACCTGGCGCTCGGCCTCGAGAACATGACCCACGTGGGCCGGCTCTATCAAAGCGTGGACGCGGAGCTCGGCGGAGAGCCCACCATCGAACTCGACGGGGCCTTCCCCGAGCATGTGCCGCCCTTCCGGACGCTCCGGCGCGCGGTGGTCCGCGGCGGCGTTGGCTACGTGTTCATGTGCGACGGCCCCGCGGAGCCCTGGCACCCCTGGGCCCCGGTTTTTCGCGCCATCCTCGACTCCTTTTCCTTCCGCTGAGGCCGCGGCGAAAAGGCGCGGCTTTAGAATCGCTTCGGATGTGGTGCGTCGTTCTGGTGAGCTCGGATGGGGCTCGGAACAGGACCACCACCACGATGAATGCACCCTCATGGATGGCCGCGGCAGCGGCGCTCGCGATCCCGGCCTTCGGGCCAGCGCCCGTCGACGCGCAACGGCGCGCGGAGGCTCCCGGCGTCACGCGTACGGTGCGCACGGCGCCGAGCGGCGAGCGCGTACGGACCACCCGGCGCGTCTCCACGCGCCCCAACGGGACGCGCGTGGTCGAGCGTCGTCAGGTACGAACCGGTGAGCGCGGCCGCACCGTGGTCGAAAGCACGCGGCGCGTGAGGCCCAACGGCACCATGCATTCTATCGTTCAGACCACGCACCCGGACGGTCGCGTCCGCGTTCGCACGGAGCGTCGGCTCCGCGACGGGCGTACGGTCGTACGCGAAGAACACGGCCGCGCCGGGTCGCCGGCACGCCTCCACCCGCGCCACGCCCC
>JBCCAW010000251.1:0-8245 GCA_039814655.1 Myxococcota bacterium
GCACGCCGGAGCGCGTGCTCGAGCTCCTCTCGGCCGCGCCGCCGGAGCCCGGCGCGCTCACCTCCGCCGCCTTGAGCGCGCTCGCGCCGGACGCCCGGCAGCTGCTCGAGGCCGTGGCCGTGGTGGAGCGCCCCATGCCGCTCGCCTGGTTCGCCGAGCTGCTCGACGTCGCCCTCGACGCCCGCACCGTGGAGAGCCTGCTTCAGCTCGGGCTGCTCGAGCGCACGCGCGCTCCGCAGCGCGGACGCCTGGCCCTCGCGCGCCCGGCGCTGCGAGCGCGCATCTTGGCCGGGGCGGACCCGGCGCGGCGGCGGCGCCTACACCTTCGCTGCGCCGCGCGCTTTGCCGACGGGTCCGGGCCCGCGGCCCCGCATGCGCTCGCCGCCGGCAACACGGAGCGCGCCGCGCAGCTCGCGCTCAAGGAAGCGCGCGCGCTTCACGCCCGCCACGCGGCCGCGGAAGGGGCCCGGCTGCTCGAAGGCGTGCTCGACGCGGGCTGCTCTCCGGCGCGCACCGGCGAGCTGCGGCGCGCGCTCGCGGACCTCTACGGCGCCATGGGTCACTACGCGGACGCGCTCCCCCACGCGCGCGCGGCCATGAAGGAGCGCCCCAACGCGCCGGACGCTACGCTTCGCCTGGGCCGGCTCCTCGCGCTCGCGGGCCAGTCCGCCGAGGCCAAGCACACGCTGCTCGAGGCGCACGCTCAGGCCCGGGACACCGGCGCGCTCGACCTGCGCACGGCGGCGGAGGCCGAGCTCGGCGAGCTCCACCAGCTCGCCGGCGAGCACGAGGAGGCGCGCGCGTGGGTCGAGCGGGCCCTTGCCGGCGCGGCGGCGCAAAAGCTCGCCGGTCATGAGCTCGCCGCGTGGAACACGCTGGGCAAGGTGGCCTTCGCCAAAGGCGAGCTCGCCGACGCCCGCGATGTCTTTGCGCGGGCCACGAAGCGCGCGCTGGAGGCCGACAACCCGCAGCGCGCCATCCAGGGCTTCATCAACCAGGCCGTGGCCCTCGTCGCGCTGGGCAAGCTCCAGGAGGCGGAGCCGCTGCTCGGCCGCGCCGTCGACATGGCGGAGGACGTCGGCTCCGCCGATGGGCTCGCGCTCGGCACGCACAACCTCGCGCTGCTCGCGCACCTTCGCCGGGACTACGGCGAAGCGCTCCAGCTCTACCGCCGCGCCGCCGCTGGGACGCGTGTGGTGGGCAACGAAGGCCTGCTCGCACAGGTCGCGGTGAACCTCGGCGAGCTCTTTTTGACCCTCGGAGACCACGACCGCGCCCGCTCCACGCTCGCGTTTGCACGCCGGCACGTGGCGGCCGACCTGCCCGTGTACTTCCGGCGCAACCTCGACCTGCTCGACGCGCGCATCGAGCGAGCGCGCGGCAGCGTGGAGCCGGCCACGGCCGCGCTCGACCGGGCCGCGGCGCTCCCCGGCGGCGAGAGCTTCGAGCTTGGCGCCGAGCGCGTGCGCGTGGCGCTCATGGCCGGGCGCAACGAGGCCGCGGCGGCAGCGCTCGCAGCCTTGCCCACGCCCTCGCTGGTGAAGGAGCGCATCGAGCGCCGCGTTCTCGAAGCGCAGCTCGCCGTGGCTCGGGGCCGTGGCACGCGCCGCGCGGCCGACGCGCTGCTCCAGGCGGCGAGGGACCACCACGACGACCAGCGAAGCCTCGACGCGCAGCTCACGGCGGCGGAGGCCTACCTGGCGGTGGGTGAACGCAGCCTGGCGGCGGCGCCGCTCCGCGCCGCGCAGCTCTGCGAAGAGCGGCTCAGCGAGCGCGTCCCGCACGAGTGCGCGGGCGCCTGGCTCGCCCGCCCGCAGCGCAAGCGCCTCGAGGCGCTCACGGTGCCCGGCGCCATGCGCGCCACGCCGCGCGGGGCCGGCCCGCACGGCCCGAAGCACGCGCTTCGGGAGCGCTACCCCGCCATCGTTGGGCGCTCGCCGGAGATGGCCCGGCTGCTGGGCATGATCGACCGCGTCTCGGCATCCGCCGCCACGGTCCTGATTCGCGGCGAGAGCGGCACGGGCAAGGAGCTCGTGGCCGAGGCGCTCCATCGCCACTCGCCGCGCGCAGGCCGGCCGCTGGTGAAGGTCAACTGCGCGGCGCTCGTCGAGACGCTCTTGCTCAGCGAGCTCTTCGGCCACGAGCGCGGGGCCTTCAGCGGCGCGACGACGCGGCGAAAGGGCCGCTTCGAGACGGCCCATGGGGGCACGCTTTTTCTGGACGAGATCGGGGACATCTCCCCGAAGACGCAGGTGGCGCTGCTCCGCGTGCTTCAGGAACGCAGCTTCGAGCGCGTGGGCGGGACGACGACGCTCAGCGTCGACGTGCGCATCCTGGCGGCCACGCATCAGGACCTCGAGGCGCTCGTGGCCGCGGGCAAGTTCCGGCAGGACCTCTACTACCGGCTGCGGGGCATCGAGATTCGTACGCCTCCGCTCCGGGAGCGCCCGGGCGACCTGCCGGACCTCGTGGAGCGCATTCTGGCGAGGCTCGCCAAGGAGGCCGGCGGCCCGGCGCTTCGCTGCACCCGGGAGGTGCACGCCGCGCTGCGCGGTCACGCCTGGCCCGGCAACGTGCGCGAGCTCGAAAACGTGCTCCGGGCCGCGACGTATTTCGCGGACGAGGGCGTGCTCGGCATGGCGAGTCTCCGCGCCGTGCACGCGCCCTGCCTCGAGGACCCGCGGCGCCCCGAGTCGCCACGTGAGCCAGGCAGCGGGTTCTACGCGCGCGTGCGGCGCGGCGAGCTGAGCCTGGCGGCCGTGAAGAAGGAGCTCGAGCGCGAGTGCATCGAGAGCGCCCTCGCCGAGGTCTCTGGCAACATCTCGGCGGCGGCGAGGCTGCTGGGCATGAAGCGGCCGCGGCTGAGTCAGCTGGTGAAGGAGCACGGGCTCCGCAGCGCCACGCGCGGCCGGGGCAAGACGCGAGGAGGCCAGGCGTGACCCGCTTCGTACCCTGGGCCGGTTTGCTCGTGATCGGCGCCTGCGCGGCGCCGATCGACGGTGTGGCCTCGGAGCGGGCGCCGCTCGTGCGCAAGTCCGCTGCCAGCGCGGAGCTGGCGCTCCGGGAGCTGCCGGCCGGCTGCGAAGACCGGCTCGCGGGCGAGGACGTCGTGATCGAGGTGCTCGCGGAGCACCCGGACCTCGCGGTGGCGCGCGTCGACGGCGTCGAGACCTGCGTCGACGCCGCGGCCGCCTTGATCGCGGACCTCACCGAGGGCGACGAGGAGGCCGAGGAGATCGCCTTCAGCCGCTACGAAGCGGCGCGCGAAGACCCGGCCGCAGAGCACCCGTCGGCGGAGGGCCTGGCGGTGGAGGGCACGGCGGCGGAGGGTACGGCCGCGGAGGGCACGGCGGCGGAGGGTACGGCCGCGGAAGACACGGCCGCGGAGGGCCTGGCCGCGGAAGACCTCGCTTCGGAGGCCGACGTGAGCGCCGTGGCCACGCCGGCCGAGGCGGCAGGGGGCGACCCGCACCCGGTTCCCATGAACGCCTCCGACGGGCCCGCCGCCGAGGGGACCGCGGCCGAGAGCGATCCTCACCCGGTTCCCATGAACGTCGGGGCCCACGCGGCCAAGGGGGACCCGCACCCGGTGCCCATGGACCGGACCGGCGACGTGCCCTGCCCGCCCATCGACGACGACCCGGTCCCGGGCGACGCCGCCCAGGGGGACCCGCATCCCGTTCCCATGGACCGCGCCGGGAGCGTTGCGGCGAGCGGCACGGCGGCGAGCGGCACGGCGGCCAGCGGCACGGCGGCGAGCCCGCCACCGGAGCCCGCACCGGTCGCGGAAGGCCCGGCGGCCGACGCGCAGGCGACGCAGGGCGACCCGCACCCGGTGCCCATGGACACCGAGGCCTCCCCGCGGGCCGCGGAAGCGGAGACGTCCAAGCCCGTGCCCTGAGCAAGCCCGCTGACGGGCGCACGCCGCATCGCGTAGCGTGACCCGATGGCCTTTCACCTTCGCCGCGGCGACGCGCCGGTGCTCGTGAGCATGCCCCACGTCGGGACCACGCTCCCCGAGGACACCGCGGCGCGGCTCATGCCGCCGGCGCGGGGCCTGCCCGACACGGACTGGCTGCTCGTCGAGCTCTACGACTTTCTCCCGGAGCTGGGCGTGACCCGGCTCCACGCGGAGTTTCCGCGGCAGCTCATCGACCTGAACCGGCCGCCGGACGACACGCCGCTCTACGCGACGACGACCACGGGGCTGGTGCCCGGCGAGCTCTTCGACGGGTCGCCGGCGTGGCAGCCGGGAGAGCAGCCGGACACCAGCGAGCAGGCGCGGCTCCTCGAGCGCTATTGGCAGCCGTACCACGACGCATTGAGCGAGGAGCGCGCGCGGCTGTGCGAGCGCCACGGGGAGATGCTGCTCCTCGACCTGCACTCGATTCGGAGCACGGTCCCGCGGCTCTTCGAGGGCACGCTCCCGGACTTCAACCTCGGCACGAACCAGGGACGCGCCTGCCCGCCTTCGCTCGCCCGGACCCTCGAGGGCGCGCTCCACGATGCGCCCTACGCGCAGGTGACCGACGGCCGCTTCCGCGGTGGCTACATCACGCGGCGCTACGGCGAGCCGGCCAAGGGCCTTCATGCGCTCCAGCTCGAGCTCTCCCAGGCCACCTACATGGACGAGGGACCGGAGCCGCCGGGCGTCGAGACGGCCGTCATCGACGCGGCGCGCACGGACCGGGTACGCCCCTGGCTGCGCGCCTTCGTCGAGGCGGCGCTGCGCTGGATCCTCACGCGCGTCGAGGGGAGCCCGTGATTCGGCTCCACTGCCCCGCGGCGCGGCTGCCCGGCGGCTGGCGCCAGGACGTGCTCTTCGAGGTCGACGGAGGCCGCATCGCAGCGATCCGCCCGGGCGCCGCGCCCGGCGACGCGACGCGCCTTCCCGGGCCCGTCCTCGCCGGCATGCCCAACGCCCACTCGCATGCCTTTCAATGGGCCATGGCCGGCCTCGCGGAGCATGGGCTCTCGCGGAATGGAGTCGCGGAGCCGGACAGCTTCTGGACCTGGCGGGACACCATGTACCGCTTCGCCCTCGCCATGGACCCGGAGGCCCTCGAGGCCACGGCGGCGATGCTCTACGCGGAGATGCTCGAGGCCGGCTACACGTCCGTCGCCGAGTTTCACTACCTGCATCACCAGCCGAGCGGGGCGCCCCATGACGAGCCGGCCGAGCTTGCGCTCCGCGTAGGCCAGGCGGCGCAGGAGGCGGGCATCGGCCTCACGCTGCTGCCGGTGCTCTACGCCCACGGAGGCCTCGCTGGGCAGCCGCCCCGGGCGGACCAACGACGCTTCGTGAACACGCCGGAGGGACTGCTCCGCATCGCCGAGCGTGCGGCCGCGGGCCTGCCCGAGGCGCGCGTGGGGTTGGCGCTGCACTCGCTGCGCGCCGTGACGCCGGAGGAGATGAACGCGGCCATCGACGGGATGGCGCCGGAGGTCCCGATCCACCTGCACCTGGCCGAGCAGCAGGCCGAAGTGGACGACGCCGTGCGCGTCCTCGGCGCGCGCCCGGCGGCGTGGCTCGCCGCCCACCAGGAGCTCTCGCCGCGCTGGAACCTCGTGCACGCCACGCACCTCGACAAAGGCGAAGTGCGCGCGCTCGCGACGAGCGGCGCGACGGTCGTGCTCTGCCCCACGACCGAGGCCAACCTGGGCGACGGGCTCTTCCCCGGGGAGCCCTACCTCGAGGCCGGCGGCCGCTTCGCCATCGGCTCGGACAGCCACGTGATCGTCGACCCGGCGGAAGAGCTCCGGACCCTCGAAGGCGGCCAGCGCCTGCGCGCCGAGCGCCGAAACGTGCTGCGGGCGCCGGCGTGCGGCGACGGAGCCCATCACATCGGCGCGGGCCTATGGGAAGCGGCCGTCGCGGGCGGTTCCCGCGCCCTGGGCGAAAGCGCGCCGGGTCTGAGCGTGGGCGCCCGGGCCGACCTCGTCGTGCTCGACGACACGCACCCGCGCCTCGCCGCCAGGAGCGACGACGCGCTCCTCGACACCTTCGTGCTGGCCGGTCAGCGCGGGCTCGTCCGCGAGGTGTGGGTGCGCGGCGAGCGCGTCGTGGTCGACGGCCGGCATCGCTTGCGCGATGCGCTGCGCGCCCGCTGGCGAAGCGCGGCAGAACGGCTGGCGTCGGCGCTCTGACGGTCGCATCGGCGGCGATTTCTGCCGGTGGCTGCAGATCCCGCCGGAGGGCGAGGGCCCGGGGCACGAGAGCGCGTGCCTTTACGCCGGCATGCTCACTGCATGGAGAAGCCCTGCACGGCCCAGCCCGGAGTTCCCCTCATGCGACCCACCCTGGTCACCCTCACCATCCTATTTCTCCAGGGCCTTCCGGCCCACGCGCATGATGGGAACTTCGCGCGCTGGGACGTGCGTTCTCAGGGACAGGAGCTGGTGCTGCGCCTTCGAACGGCGGGCGCCGCACTCCATCAGAACCTCCGCGCTACGCATCCCACGGCAGGCTGGGACGACCTGGCGCCGGAGGACTACGCGCAGCGGCTCGAGCGGCATCTCGCGCGCACGGTGGTCGTCCGCGAAGACGGCCGGCGCCTACGGCTCGCGGAGGCGACCGCCCGCGATGGCCACGAGGCCACCGTCGTCCTCTCCTTCCCGCGGGCGACCGGCGACGCGCTCGGCGCGCTCTCCGTGGACCTGACCCGCTTCTCCGAGCGCCCGAACCAGCACCACCTCGTGTTCGTGCATCAGGGCACCGAACGACACCGATTCATGCTGCACCGCGAGAGCGGCATGGTCCTGAACCTCGAAAGCGAACGATGACCCGACGCCAGCTCTCTCTTCCGCTCCTGCTGGCCCTCGCCCTCGCCTGCGGCGACGACGACCCGGGGAGCGCCGAGGACGCCTCCGTGCCCGATGCAGCGGTGGACCTCGGTACCGACGCAGCCATGGACGACGGCGCCGTGGACGATGCCGGCGAAGAGGATGGCGCGGCCGATGAGGGCGCCGGCGGCGACGCGAGCTGCGACGACCTCGTCGCCCTGTTCGTGAACGCGCCGGACACGGTGACCGAGAGCGATTGCGCGCTGGAGAACGGGAGCACGACGACCTGCTGCACGCTCACCTTTGGCAGCGACGTGATGGAAGACGGCCCCTACTGCCCCGCGAGCCGCACCTCGCCGGCTCCCTACGGTTTGTCGGTCTACGACGGCGCGACGCGCCCGGGGCTGCGCCCTTTCAACGGCGACTACCTCGATGACATCGTGGCCGATGGCTACGACCCGATGTTCGACGACGCGGGCAACACGAACATCGTCACGGGGCTGGGCGGCGGCGGTCCCGGCGAGGGCTCCAACTGCCTGGCCCTCGACCAGGACTTCGGCCTGACCATCGAAGTGAACGTGCCCCTCGTCCCGACGCTCGGCGACGCGGCGTCCGAATTGGGCGAGGTGGAGAACTACGGCGTCTCCGTGATGGGCATCCCCGCCACGGGCGACCCGCCTTCGGCGACCATGGGCCCGATGATGGGCATGGGCGGCGGCGGCGGCGGTACGGCCATCAACGTGCCCTCCATCGGGTCCTGTGGCGCGCACCCGGACCCGGGCGGGTACCTGCACGACCACTTCATCCCGCAGGTGATGAACGCCGTGCTCGAGAGCCAGGGCATCGGCCCGGACGAGGTCGAGTGCACGCGCTACGTGCAGGACACGACGACGCTCTACGGCTTCGCCAAGGACGGCTTCCCCATCTACTCCTCGCGCAACGAAGACGGCTCGCTTCCAGAGCTCGACGAGTGCAACGGCGAGTTCGGTCCTACGCCGGACTTCCCGGACGGCATTTACCACTATCACGCCGTGGAAAACGCCGCGCCGAACGTGCCGCCCTGCCTTCGCGGCGTGCCGGTGCGGCAGTCCTTCCGTTACTTCTGAGCAGCGCCGTTCAAAGGCGCGCCCGGCGCCGTCTTTGGCGGCATCTCCTCGGAGCTGGAAGGGGCAAGACCGGGCAGGTCCCATGCGCGGGATCAGGGCGCGGAGAGGAGCCGACGGCTGGGCTGAAGCGCGTCGCTCAGCGCCGCGCCTCGCCCCTCGCCGATGTAGCTCACGCGCGGCGGACGCTGGGATCCGTCGACGTCACGGTGCAGGAGGCGCTCGGCGACGAGGCGCTGGAGGCAGAGCGCGAGGGCGCGGTCCGTCACGGGGCGGAGCGCGCTTCGAAGCTCACCAAAGCTGCGCGTTTCGTGGGCGATGCGGAGCACGGGCAGCGTCCAGGCGCGGCGGGCCGTGGC
>JBCCAW010000141.1:0-11513 GCA_039814655.1 Myxococcota bacterium
CACCATGGCCCTCGAGCTCGCGCGCCACGACCCGGTCTACGAAGACATGGCCTCGAAGTTCTTCGAGCACTTCGTCGAGATCGTGGACGCCATGAACGACTTCGAGGGTCACGGCCTCTGGGACGACGCGGACGGCTTCTACTACGACCACCTCCGCGCTCACGGGCACACGGAGCCGCTCCGGACGCGCTCGCTCGTGGGCCTCGCGCCGCTCTTCGCGGTGACCGTGCTCGAAGACGACCTGGTGGCGAAGCTGCCGGGCTTCCGCAAGCGCATGCAGTGGTTCCTCGACAACCGCCCGGACCTGGCCAAGTCCGTGAGCTACATGGAGGAGCCCACGGGCGCCTGCCGCACGGGGCATCGTTTGCTGGCCGTGCCCTCACGCGCCCGCCTCGAGCGCGTGCTGCAGACCATGCTCGACGAGAGCGAGTTCCTCTCGCCGCACGGCATTCGCTCACTGAGCAAGGTGCACGAGGACGCGCCCTACGTGTTCCGCGCGGGCGACCAGGAGCACCGCGTCGCGTACACGCCGGCCGAATCGGACACCTACATGTTCGGCGGCAACTCGAACTGGCGTGGCCCCATCTGGTTCCCGCTGAACTTCCTGCTCCTGGAAGCCCTCGAGACGTACCACCACTTTTACGGCGCGGACTTGACCGTCGAGCTGCCCCGGGGCTCCGGCCGTCGGGTCACGCTGGACGTGGCGGCCCGGGAGATCGCCGCGCGGCTCACGCGCCTCTTCGTTCCCGACGGGAAAGGACGTCGCCCGGCCCACGGCGGCGACGCCCGCTACGCCGAGGACCCGCACTTCAAGGACCTGGTCCTTTTCTACGAGTACTTCGACGGCGACGACGGCCGAGGCTGCGGCGCCAGCCACCAAACGGGCTGGACGGCGCTGGTGGCCAGCTGCTTGGACAAGGTGGCCAAGGGACGCTGAGGCCCCTCCCAGGAGTGTTTCAGCTCACGCCCTTCGTGGGCTGATCGTGCGAGCCAGCCGGAAGGGACTCTCACTCGTCGTGGAGATGCCGCCAGAAAAAAGAACTTTGATGCACCGGACACGCCGGCGCGCCCGAGCTATTCCGCCAGCGCTGAGCCGTCCGCGGGCTCGAACTCACACGTAAAAGACGTTCTCACGGGAACGGCGCGTCCCCAACGGTCTCGGGCGGGCGCAAAGCGCGCCTCGGCAACGAGCCGGATGCATGCGGCGCCGAAGGACGGCTCGGTGGCGAAAACGACGGTGTGGTCCGACGTGCTCCCATCGGCCTCGATGCGCATGGAGATGCGCGCTCGCCCGGCGACCTCCGCATCCCGCGCGGCGACGCCCGCGGCGGCGGCGCTCGGAATTTCCGGCGGCGTTCCCCCGGACTCCACCACGGACTCGGCGGTCGCCACACCCTCACGGGGCGCCGTCGTGCCCTCAGAGCGCGGTGGGCGTCCGGCGGAGGCGCAGGCGACCGCGCCGGCGAGGAGAAGCGGGAGCGCAGACGCCTTTCGCACCACGACCCGCGCCTCGGTCCAGCCCCGCGGCCGCGACGGGACCTCGCTCGACGTCTGCTCCGTCATGGCCCCTCAGCGAAACGTGAAGCGCAGCTCGTAGTCGCAGACCTGAATCACGTCGCCCTCAGCGAGGGTCTTTTGCCGGATACGCTGGCCGCGGAACTCGAGGCCGTTGGTGCTTCCGAGGTCCGTGATGCGGTAGCCCTCCTCGTCCCACACGATGACGGCGTGGCGGCGGGAGATGTTGCCGTCCTTGATGGGCAGGTCCGCGGTCTTGGCGCCGCGACCAATGACGAACTCGTCCTTCGTGACCGGGATCTTCTTCCCCTCGAAGAGGATGAAGAGCCGCTCCCTGGGCCGGCCCGACCGCCGTGCGGGTCCCGGCAGCGGCGGCGGCGTCTCGAGGCGCGGCGACCGGGGCGGCGCCGGGAAGGTCGGTTCGCTCAGCCGCGGCGGAGGCGCCGGGGGGATCGTCGGGCGCTTCCGAGGAGCTCCGGCGGGCCCGGGCGGCGCCGCGAGCGAAGGGCCCGGGAGCGCCCGCGCCGCCGCCTCCACGTCCCCTCGCCGGGAGCGCGCGTACTGCCGCATGGCCTCGTTGATGAGGTAGTCCACGGAGCATTCGAGCTCCGTCGCCATTTCACCGAAGAGTCCCCAGAGCCGGTCCCGGCAGGCGAAGCTGCGCAGCGTCTTCTGGTCCGGGTCGCTCATGGCTCGTTGCGCGGAGCGCCGAGCGGGGTCGCCGCGCGGAGGTCCGCCTTCACTCGGTCATCGCCGGCGCTTCTTGCATCGCCGCGTCCTCGCCCTCCGCGGGGCGCGCGAGGCGCTCCTGGAGACCTTCGATGGCCGACTCGGCCACCTTTCCGACGGTGGAGATCTCGCGCCGGGTCCAACCGTCGCCGACCACGCTCCCCCGGTCACGTCGGAGCCGTTCCATCTTGGCAACGTCGGCGGCATCGCCGGTGCGCTCGATGAAGCGGAGCGCGATGGTCTTCGCGAACCAGTCCGAGCTGGCGAGCTGACGCTCGATGAGCGCGTCCACGCGCGCCGAGCGCGGCGTCATCTGGGCCATGCGCGTCGCGTAGCCCTCGAGCTCTTCGGGCTCGTACTCGACGTCCCGGTCGTCGGGCAGGCGCTGGAGGAACTCGCCGACCACGTCGGGCCCGCCGAGCACGAGCACGAGCTCGCCGGCGCGCCAGCGAATGCGCTTCTGCAGGTCTTCGTTCTCCGCGTAGGTGACGAGGGGCCAGAGCCGGGGAATCGCGTCCTGGCTCCGGATGTCGCCCACGCGGTCGAAGGCGTAGTCGCGGATGTTGATGGGGTTGTCGTTGTTCAGGGCCAGCGCGAGGAGCTGGTCGAGGTGCGCCCGCGTCGCGCCGCCCTCGAGGGCCATGAGCGCCCGCTGACGCCGCAGGTTGATGGACTCGCGCTCGAGGGGCGCCGCGTCCGAGGCCGGCGGCGTGCGCGCGATCTCCAGGAGCCGGTTGGCCACGGGCGCCGACTCGGCCAGGAACTTCATGGCCGGCAGCGCGCCGTCGTTGATGTAGTTCTCGCGGTTCAGCAGCGCCGCCCGCGTGACGAGGTTTTCCGACGCTTCCCGTCCCTGGGACTCGTAGGACGCGGAGATCTGCTCCTTGAGCCAGCCGAAGTACTCGTCGCTCTCCATCTCGCGCTGCACGCGCACGAGCGTCTCGCCCGCCACGCGCTTGGTCTCGTCGTTGCCGATCTGCCCGAGGAGCTGGCTGATCTTCACCATGGCCTGCACGGGGATGCGGGCGGTCATGGCCTCGACGAGCTGCCGCGCCGCGAGCTGCCGGTCCGCCTCGGAGCCGAGACTCCGAACCACCTGCTCGGCGCTGTAGCTACCGGCGAGCGAACGCTTGGCGAAATCCGTCGCGTACCAGCCGACGACGGAGTTGATGAGCTGCTCCTTGGCGGCGCCGCTCGCGCCGATGAGCACGAGCACGTAGGCCGCGTCCTTGGCGCGCACCTGCGCCGGCGGCGGCGGCGTGTCGTCGCCGGCCGGCGTCGCGTCGGCTCCGCCCCGCATGGCCTCGACGAGGCCGGGCACCATGCCCTCGACGATGCGCTGCATGTCCTCGGGGCGACTGCGCTCGAGCTGCTCGAGGGCCCGCTTCATCAAGTCCACGCCGTCGACGTCCGTGCGCTCCATCTCGACGAGGGCGAGCGCCCCCTGCGTCCGGAGCTCGACGGGGTAGTTGTCCGAGAGGATGACCGCCGCGATCTTCCCCGGCCCCTTCACGGTCCGCTTCCAGTAGGAAATATCCTCCGCCGTGACCTTGCAGCCGCTCGCGGTCAGGGCCGCGAAAAGTGTGGTCAGGGCGAGGAGGAGGCTTCGATATCGCGCAGATCGCATCACGCTCCCGAGGGCCGCGGGGCGCGCCGGAACCCAGCCCCGGCGCGGGCGGCGTCGCGGGGCGTTCCCCCGTGACGCGCGCCGATAGTAGACGACTCATCCCCGATCTCAAGCGCAGGTAACGGCAGGAGAAGTCGGCGGCTTAGCCCCCTGCCCCAAAGTGGCCGTTTTGCCGCTTCGAGGCTCACCCCGGCGAGGCCGCTCCCTCCTCAGATGGGGCTAATGAGCACTTCGCGGCGCCCGCCGGCTTTCTTCGTGGCCGGGCCGACCACCCCTTCCGCCTCCATGCGGTCCACGAGCTTGGCGGCCTTGTTGTAGCCCACGCCGAGCTGCCGCTGGATGTGGCTGATGGAGCAGTAGCCGGCCTGGGCGACCACGGCGACGGCCTTGTCGTAGAGCGGGTCGTCGGTCTTCGGCCCGGCGAAGTCGCCGTCTTCCCGGGGCTGGAGAATGCGCTCGTCGTAGACCGGCTCGCCCTGGGTCCGGAGAAAATCGCAGACGGCCCGGACTTCGTCTTCGCTGATGAAGGCCGAGTGCACGCGCTGCAGCTCGCTCGAGCCCGGCGGCAGCATGAGCATGTCGCCGCGGCCCAGGAGGTTCTGCGCGCCGATGCGCCCGAGAATGGTCTTCGAGTCTTCGCGCTGGCTCACCTTGAAGGCCATGCGCGCCGGGAAGTTGGCCTTGATCATGCCCGTGATGACGTCCACGGAGGGGCGCTGCGTGGCCAGAATCACGTGAATGCCGGCGGCCCGGGCCTTCTGCGCGAGGCGCGCCACGCAGGCCTCCACGTCCTTGGCGGCGACCATCATCAGGTCCGCGAACTCGTCGACCACCACGACGATGTGCGGCAGCGACTCGGGCATGGGCAGCTCCTCCGGCGGCGCGTCGTCGGGCTGCTTCTTCTTCTTCGGCGCCTTGCGGAGCTTCTCCGGCGCCAGCTCCCCGCGCAGCACCTTCTGCACGCGCTGGTTGTAGGTGCTGATGTTCCGCGCGCCGGCGTCGGCGAAGAGCTGGTAACGGCGCTCCATCTCGTCGACGGCCCAGCGGAGCGCGAGCGCCGCCTTCTGCATGTCCGTGACGACCGGCAGCAGCATGTGCGGGATGCCGTCGAAGACCGCGAGCTCGACGACCTTCGGGTCGATCATGAGCATGCGGACTTCCGCGGGGGTCTTCTTGGCGAGGATCGACGCGAGCATCACGTTGAGGCCCACGCTCTTGCCGCTGCCCGTGGCGCCAGCGACGAGCAGGTGCGGCATCTTCGCCAGGTCCGCGTAGACCGGCTGGCCGGCGATGTCCTTGCCGAGGGCCATGGGCAGCGCGCCCTTGGACTTCGCCCAGCGCGGGTCCTCGAGGATCTCGCGCAGGTAGACCGTCTGCCGGTCCTCGTTGGGTAGCTCGATGCCCACGCGGGCCTTGCCGGGGATGGGCGCGACGATGCGCACGCTCCGCGCCGCGAGGGCCAGCGCGAGGTCGCTTTCGAGGCCGGCGATCTTCGAGATCTTCGTGCCCGAGGCCGGCTCTAGCTCGTACATGGTCACGACCGGGCCCGGGTGGATCTCGTCCACGCGGCCCTTCACGCCATAGCTCGCGAGCTTCTCCTCGAGGCGCTTGGCGTTTGCGCGGAGCTCGGCCGGATCGACACGAATGCGCTCACCGCGATGGGCCTCCAGCAGCGTCGGGGCCGGAAGCGTGAAACTACCGCGCTTCGGTTTCGGGGCCGGTAGGGGCGCCTCCGGCGCCGGGCCCTCCTTGGGCGCGATGATGCGCGGGCCGGGCTTGGCCGCCTTGGCGGGTTTGGCGGGCTTGGCCGGCGCAGGCACCGCTTCTTCCTCGCCCGTCGCGTCCTGCGCCTCCGCCGCCGACGCATCCTCCGAGGGCGCGCGCACGAGCTTGGGGGCGCGCTTCTTCGGCTCCGAAGGCTCCTCCACCTCCGGCTCCGCGAGCGCCTCCACGGCAACGTCCTCCCAGGTGATGCGCGGCGCGTCCGCGTCCTCTTCGGCCTCGCGCTCGAGGCGTTCGAGCTCCTGCGCCTCGCGCCAAGCGTCCGCCGCGGTCGCGAAGCTCTCGCGTACGTTCTTGGCCGCGTCGCCGAGCCCCCCGAGCACGCCCCGAGCCGCCTGCGTGAGCGTCACCGGCGTCCGCAAAACGACGGTCACGAGGAGCACGGTCACGCAGACGATGGCGGCGCCCACGAGGCCGAGCATGGAGCGGAGCAGCTCGCCGACGACCTCCCCGAGGGCCCCGCCGGGGAGGTGCGTTCCGTGCACGCGCTGGTCCGGCAGGAGCAGGTGCACCAGCGCGCAGCCCACGAGCACGAGCACGAGCGTCGACGCCGCGGTCGCCACCCCGAGCGGCGTGGTGCGGCCCCGGAAGAAACGGAAGGTCGCCAGGAGCAGCTCGAGCGGGAGCACCCAGGCCGCGATGCCAAAGGCGCCCACGAAGGCGCCGGCGAGACCCACGCCCACGGGCCCGACGAGGTTCTCCGGGCTCTCGGAGGCGTAGCTGAGCAGCGCCAGCGTCAGAAGCGCCGTCGCGGCGCCGGACACGAGGCCCGCCACCTCGCGCCGCCGCTCGGCGCCTTCGCCCGTGAAGGCTTCCTCGCCGTATGCCTCGTCGTAGGCGTCGTCTCCGCCCGCGAGGAGATCCCCGGCGCTGGAAGGCGTCGATGTAGTCCCTTGTGCGGCCACGTGTGTATCTTACCTACCTATAGACCCACGACGCTAGCGGTCCGGGTCCGAAGGGCAAAGAAAGGAGCCCTCGAAAAGACGCTCCGGGCGTCGTTTGCCCTTCCGCCATGGCGTCTCTCGAGATCGGCCCCTCCATCGCCGCGGCGGTCCCGTGGCTCCAGGAGCTCCCGGCCCCTACGCGCTCGGCGCTCCTGCGGCGCGCGCGTCACGTGAAGGCCGGGGAGCGGCTGATCGCGGCCGGCTCCTACCCGGGCTGCATCTTTGCGGTGATCGAGGGCGAGCTCGACGTCCTCGTGTGCGGCGAATGCGTGGCGACGCTGGGCCCCGGCGAGCTCCTGGGTGAGCTAAGCGTCATCGACGGCGCCCCGGCGAGCGCGGAGGTGACGGCGAAGACGCCGGGCCGTCTCCTGACCCTCGACGAGCAGGCCTTCTGGCCGCTGGTGCGCCAGAGCCACGGCTTCGCAGTGGCGCTCTTGACCAAGCTCGCGACGCGGCTTCGCAACAACAACGCGACGGTGGCCGACCACGCGGAGCAGCGGCGCCACTTCGAACGCGAGGCGACCTTCGACGCGCTCACGGGGCTGCACAATCGACGCTGGCTCGACCGAACGCTCGACCGGCTCGTCGAGCGCGCGACGCACAGCGGCGAGCACTTCAGCCTGGCGCTCCTCGACGTAGACCACTTCAAGCGCTTCAACGACAGCTACGGGCACGACGCGGGTGACCTGGTGCTCGTGCTGGTGGCCGAAGCGCTGCAGGAGCACGTGCGGCCGACGGATCTGGTGGCGCGCTACGGTGGGGAAGAGATGGTCGCGGTGTTCCCGCTGACGACGGCGGAGGACGCCTCCCGCGCCGCCGAGCGCCTCCGCGAGGCCATCGCCGCCGTGGAGCCCGTGATGCCCGGCGGCACGCAGCTCCCGCACGTGACGGCGAGCTTCGGCGTGGCGGCCTGGCGCCCGGGCCGCACCGGCGCCGAGCTCCTGAAGGCCGCGGACCAGCAGCTCTATGCCGCCAAGCACGCCGGCCGAAACCGCGTGCACCTCGAGGCCGAAGCGAGCGACGAAGCGGCCTGAGCGGCGCGCCACCGGAGCACGCGGGCGGCCGTCTCGCGAGGGACCCGGCCAGGTGACAGGCTCTCGCCGTGGAGCCGCGGGTCCTCATCGCCGAGACCTTCTTCTCGCTGCAGGGCGAGGGGCTGCTCACGGGGCAGCCGAGCTTCTTCGTGCGCACGAGCGGCTGCAACCTGCGCTGCCGCTGGTGCGACACGCCCTACGCGAGCTGGTCTCCGGAGGGCGTGCTGCGTACGCCCGGGGAGCTGCGCGCGGAGCTCGCGACGCGACCGGAGGTCCGCCACGTGGTGCTCACCGGCGGCGAGCCCCTCGTCAGCCAGCACGCCGCAGCGCTCGTGCGCGGGCTTCGCTCCGGCGGCCACCACCTCACCATCGAGACGGCAGGCACCGTGGACCCGGGCGTGCCCGCAGATCTCTACTCCATCAGCCCCAAACTCGCGGACTCGGCGCCAAAGGACGACCCACGCTGGCTGCCCCGGCACGAAGAAGCGCGCTTTCGGCCCGCGGTGCTCCGCGCGCTCATGGGCCGCGGGAGCGACTACCAGCTCAAGTACGTCGTCGGTGCCCGCGAGGAGCTGGCCGAGGTCGAGGCGCAGACCCGCGCCCTCGGCGCCCGGCCGGACCGGGTGATGCTCATGCCCGAAGGCACGCGGGTCGAGCGCCTCGACGCCGTGGGCGCGTGGCTTCGTGGCGAAGCAGCCCGGCGGGGCTGGCGCTACTGCGACCGCATGCAGATCCGCTGGTACGGGGACACGCGCGGCACCTGAGCCTCAGCCTTCGAGGTTGACCCAGCTGGCGTCCCCGCTGACGCCGTACTCCTTCTTCCAGATGGGCACGGTCTCCTTGATGCGGTCGATGGCCAGCCGGCACGCCTGGAAGGCCTCGGCGCGGTGCGCGGCGCTCGCGGCGACGACCACCGCGAGGTCGCCGATCTGAAGGGCGCCGACGCGATGGACGGCCGCCAGCCGCGTCCCGGGGACCTCTTCAGCCACCTTGGCGAGCACGCGCTCGGTCTCCGTGATGGCCAGCTCCGTCATGGCCTCGTAGTCGAGGGCGCTCACCTCTTTCCCGTCCGCGTGGTCTCGGACGACGCCGGTGAACACACACACGCCGCCCGCGCCGGCGTGGGCGACGGCCCGGTAGCACTCGTCCATGCTCAAGGGCGCATCGCGCACGTCGGCGAGGCGCACCGGAGACTCGTCCGGCGCGCCGCCGGCCACGGGAGGCATCACGTCGACCTCGTCGCCGCTCGCGTAGCGCGCGTCGCGCGGCGCGAAATCACCGTTCTTCGCGAAACGCATGCGCGCCAGGAACGGTCCGAGAGCCGGGTGCTGGGCCGCCAGCGCGGCGCACAGGCCCGCCTCATCGACCTCCGCGTCGAGGGCGAGGGTCTCCTCCCGGCAGCCGGCCAGCTCCCGAGCTGCGGCGTGGTAGCGAACGACGAGCGCCATGGAGCCCGTTTACGGCGCGGGCGTGACCCCGTCGAGGCCGCGCCGGCGCATGAGCGCGCGCCGTGCTCCTTGCGGCCGGCCGGGAACGGGAGTGCGCGTGGGCGCGTGGAGGACGCGGTAGCTCACGAGGCGGCGGAAGAGAGGGAGGCGCTGGTGAAATCGGCCATGGCCGTCTCGACGGGATGCGCCGCTTCGAAGCCGGTGGCGTCGCGAAAGGCGCTCCCGTCGACGACGATGGGGAACTTGATGTGGTCCACGGCGCCCTTCGGCAAGCGCGGCAGGCCGAAGCGGCCGAGCGTGAGGTTCAAGAGCCCCTCGGGCACGGGCAGGGCCTGCCGATGCGTTTCGCGGATGAGCACGCTCAGCGGCACCGGCGGCGGCCCGGCCACGTTGAAGACGCCGCGCACGCCCGCCTCGGCCGCACGCACCAGCGCCGCCGCGGCGTCCGCTTCGTGCAGCACGTGGAAAAGCGGGTCGAAGCCCAGCACCGTCGGCACACGCGGGCCCCGAAGGAAGCTCGCGAGCGTCCCGTGGCGCGCCGGGCCGAGCGTGTACACGACGCGCAGCACGGCCGTGGCCAGGTCCGGGTGGCGCCAGAGCGCCGAGGCCGCGAAGAGATCGGCGGCGACGAGATCGGCGAGCTCGGGAAAGGCGTGCAGCCCGAGCGGGGGCTCGTCTTCCGTGTGGTAGAGCGGCGAATCCGCCTGCGCGCCGTAGAAGGTGTGGCGCCCGGCGAAGACGAGCTGCTTCACGCCGTAGCGCTGCGAATGCTCCACCACGGCGCGCGTGCCTTGGAGGTTGATGCGAAAGCGGTCGGCGCTGCGCTGACGAATGTGCGTGACCGTCGCCATGTGAATGACGGCTTCCGGACGCTCGGTACGAAACACCTCCTCCGCCGGCCGCTTGCGGATGTCCGCCTGGGTCAGGCACACCCCTTCCGGCGCGTCCGGCCAGGCGCGCCGGTCGATGCCGAGCACCTCGTGTCCGCGCGCCAAGAGCTGCTGCGCCACGAGCCGC
The DNA here is from genome assembly GCA_039814655.1 of Myxococcota bacterium. Taxonomy (GTDB): domain Bacteria; phylum Myxococcota_A; class Polyangia; order Polyangiales; family Houyiibacteriaceae; genus CALCTH01. Next base: position 10,097 of record JBCCAW010000141.1, read on the forward strand.
CCGAGCAGCCCGGTCACCCCGGTGACGAGTACCTTCACGGCGGGGAGCCTACCGCCAGTGAGCGCCACAGCTCACGCGGGCCCTCACGGCGCGATGCCGAAGACCTCTTCGATGGTCTGGCGGTGGTAGAGGCTGCCGCGCACGCCGACGATGCGCTCGACGGGCTTGCCGTCCTGAAAGTAGAGCACCGTGGGCGTCGCGGAGATGCGGCAGCGGCCGGCGGCCGCGGGCGCTTCGGCCACGTTCATCTCGGCGACCTTCACCCGGCCCTCGTAGTCCTTGGCCAGCGTGAACATGATGTCCTCGAGCTTCTTGCAGGGCGCGCAGCCCGGTGACCAGAAGTCCACGACGACCGGGAGCTCGGAGCGGAGCACCTCGTCTTCGAAGGTCGCGTCCGTGAGGTGCACGGGGAAGACCTTCTTCCCGCCGCCGAAGAGCGCGCTGACGATTCCCATGGGCTCCTTATGCGCGAAGCCGCGCTTCGTTGCGATGCGGCGCGTCAGCGGAAGCGTTCCCAGATGGCGGCACGTTGCGGCCTCCGGGCGCCGGCCCACCGTTAGAAAAGCGAACGCGGACCTCGTGCGGGGAACTAACGCTTCGGCACCGCTGCGGTGATCGGGCCGAACGGAACCGGCGGTTTTCGGCGAAAAACCCCCAGGCACGAAACTTGATACGGCGTTGATGGGGGACTTGCGACGGGAACCGCCCGGTCGCGCCCACGTGGCTTTCGCTCCCTCGCTTTCCCTCCCCCGAAAGGACCGACGCATGAAGGACTCGCGGGCCAACTGCCGCGCTTCCGCTCGCGCTCTTCACGCGGAGCCCGAGCCTCGCCTCATGCCGTCGGCCCCCGCGGCACTCCTCCCGCGCCCGCTCCCGGTCCTCGGCCGGGAGGGCGAGCTCTCGGCGCTGGCCGCCAGGCTCGACGCGGTGGCGCACGGCGGCGCCGAGCTCATGGTCGTGACGGGCCCCTCGGGCGTGGGCAAGACCGCGCTCCTCACGTGTTTCGCCGAGCGCATGCGCCGCGCCGGCCGCACGGTGCTCGAGGCCCGCTGCGAACCGCACCGCGCCTACGCGCCCTTCGCCAGCTTCGTGCAGCAGGGCCTCGACCGGCTCCGCACCACGGGTCGGCCCGCGCCGCGCGAGACCCGCTGGCTCGCCTGCGCCGAAGGGTGCTGCTCCCTTTGGTTCGAGCACGAAGCCCACGGCGAGGAAGCCGCGCCGGGGCAGACGCGGGCTTCGGCAGAAGCGCGCGAGCGACGCAACCGCTTTTTCACGGCCGTGCAGCAGCTCCTACGCGCCTTGGCGCCGGAGGGTCCGCCGCTGCTCTTGCTGCACGAGCTGCAAGACGCCGACGAGGCGACGCGCGAGCTGCTCCTGTTCCTCGTCGAGAGCGGTCGGGACAGCGGCGAGGCCATCG
>JBCCAW010000654.1:0-3162 GCA_039814655.1 Myxococcota bacterium
AGGTCCTCCGGGCGTCGCTCCCAGACCACATCGTCGCCGGGTCCCACCACGCCGGCGGCGCGGGCGCGCTCGAGCGCGCGCGCGCGCAGCGCGGGCCAGTCGACGGGACCCCGGGTGTGCTCCACCGCCGGCGCGTTGACCATGAGGAAGAGCGGCGACGTGCCGTCGTCCCAGCCCGTGCGGCCGTGGGCGAGGCGCTGGTCGCAGGCGTAGACCGTGGGCTCCACCGGCGGCTGGCCGTGGTCGAAGAGGTCTTCGAACTCCGCCCGGTAGCGCGCCGGGAAGAGCACGTTGTGTGCGGCGCGGGAGGGCGAGGGAGCGGCCTTCACGATGGCGTTCCAGCCCGAGGTAGAGGGCTCGCCGCGCCGGCGCCGGGCCTCCCGCGGCGCCTTGGGCAGGAGCGCCTCGAAGAGATGTCGCGTCTCGGCGTTGCTCACCACGGCGCGGGCTTCGAGGCGACGCCCGTCGGCCAGCTCGAGGCCGGTAACCTCCCGTGCGGTGCCCAAACGCCGACCCCGCGTGGTGATGCGCGCGACGCGGGCCTTCGTTTCCAGCACGGCGCCGCGGTCGCGCGCCACCGCAGCGAGGGCCTCGGCGAGGCAGGCCATGCCACCCTCCACGCCGTATCCGCCGAGGCCGAGCTCCACGTGCGCGATGCAGTTGAGCGTGCCCGGCGCCCGGCGTGCGTCGGAGCCGTTGTAGGTCGCGTAGCGCTGGAGGATGGCCCGGAGCTCCGGGGTCTTCACCCGGTCTTCGATGGCGCGCCACATGGTGCGCGTGGCGTCGATGCGAAACACGTCGAGGAGCTGCGCCGGAGGCATACGCCGAAGCACACCCGGCGCCGGGGCCGGGCCGAAGACGAAGACCGGCGCCGTGCGATCCCAGAGGGCCTCGGCGTAGGCGGCGAAGGCCCGGAGCTCATCGGCCGCGCGCGCGCCGCGCGCGTCCCGGACGCTCGCGAGCGTCGCCTCGAGGGAGTCGTGGAAGTCGACGGAGAGCCCGCCGGGAAAGCGGTAGCGAAAGCTCGGGTCGAGGCGACGCAGGGTGAGCACGTCGTCCATGCGCACGTCGGCGGCGGCGAAGACGCGGCGGAGGGCCTCGGGCACGGTGAGGATGCTCGGGCCCGTGTCGAAGACGACGCCCTCGTGCGTGGCCGTGCCGAGCTTCCCGCCAAGCGCATCGCCGGCCTCGAGCAGATGCACGCGCCTGCCCTGGCCCGCGAGCACCACCGTCGCCGCGAGGCCCCCGACGCCGCCCCCGATGACCAGCACGTCGTTCTTCATGGCTGCGCTTTCGTCATGGCCGCGCTTTGGCGCCTCGCCGCCCCCGCGGGGCGCTTCACCGGCCCGGCCCGCCGAGCAGGCCCCGCCCCAGGCGCGCCCATTTGCCCCGGAGGTCACCGGTAAAGAGCGGCAGCCAGGGCGAGGGCGGACCGAGGTCGCTGGAGACGCGCATGCGCACGAAGCGGCGGTGACGACCGAGGTCCACGCGGTCCGGGTCGATGACCTCGAGGCTGCCCGGCGCGCGGCGGCCGCTGGCCTTCGCCTCGAAGAGGTAGCGGAGGTAGAAGAAGCCATCGTCCACGCGCGTGGTGAGCGGCGCCTCGAACCACGGCCGGTCCTCGCCGGGCGCGTGCAGCGTAATGCCGCGCCACGCGGGCATGCCGAAGAAGGTGCTGCCGCCGCCGTGGAACTCGGCCTGAAGCCCGTCCACGGCCCGGAGCTCCCCGGCGGCGGTGACTTCGTAGCCGCCCACCTCCGCCGCGGCTTCGCGCGGGCTCGCGTTCGGCCAGAGCACGTAGAAGATGCGGTGCCGGTCCGGGAGGGCCACGTGGCCCCACACCCAGCGGCCGAAGCCGAGGTCATGGAGGGGCCGGTCGCTCACGTTACGGTCGTGGTAGACGTCGCCGCTGAGGACCAGCGGGCGGCCGGCGAGGTCCAGCTGCGCGGCGCCGCGGCAGGGCGCGACGAGCGGCGTCCAGGCGTGGTTGTCGGCGCCGCCCAGGTCGCCGGCGCCGGCGGCGGCGCGCCGCACGAGCGGGCCGGCAAAGCGGATCGTGCCCCGGAGCCGGCCGCCGCCGTGGGCCACGAGCGGCGCGTCGAGGTCGATCTCCACGTGGCGCCGGCCGTCCGCGTCGACGGTGCGCATGGAACTCTCGCCGAGGGTCCAGCTGCCCTCACCGGAAAAGGACGCGCAGCGCGGCTCGACCTCGTGCAGCAGGTAGCCGGTGAGCTCGCCCTTTTCGTACACGGCGAGGTTGAGGCTGGGCCGCGACCGCGGGGTCTGACCGACCCCGCGGCGCGCCGCGCTCGCGTAGCCCGGGAGAAAGGGCAGGCCCCAGGCGGCAATGAGCACGAGGCCGCTGAGCGTCTCGTCGAGCAACTCCACGTACCACCAGGCGAAGCCACCCGGCGCGTCGAGCACGCGGGCGTCGAGGGGGTTCAGGGCGTCGTCGATGCGCAGCATGAGCGGTGATGTCTCCCACGGGCCGGGGGCATTACGGCAAGTGATAGTGCCCCGAGTCGGTGGTCGCGTCAGAGGGCGTTAGGAGCGAAGCGGGGCGAGCGCCAGTCGCGCCAGCGCACGCGGCGGGCGAACGCCCAGCAGGCCGGTCCGGCACCGCGCGTTCCGGCACCGCGCGGTCCGGTACCGCGCGCTCCGGCACCGCCGCGTTCCCGCGGCCCACGGCGTCGCGCACGAGGGCGACGGGCGGCCAGGCCGTTTCGTTCCCTGTCCCACGCGGGATTACCCTATACGACCTGGTGCGCGTTGCGCTCCTGTGCTGGGCTGCGCCCATGCGCGCCGTCTCGGCCCTCGTTGTGTCGCTCGCTCTCTCCGGCGTCCTGTTGGCGGGGGCGCAGGCGCGCGCGTCCGACCTCGAGGCGCGCTACGCGGTGGCGTCGGAGGCACCGGAGCGACAGCTCGCCGCCGGCGCGCTCGGCCAGGCGCGGCGGGCCCTCGACGGGGGGCGCGCCGGGGAGGACGCGGACGCGCGGGCCCGGCGCTTGGGCATCGCCGCGGCAGCGCTCGAGCTGGCCGAGCGGCAGATCGCCCGGGCGCGCGCCGAGGCCGCGCTTCGCGAGGCGCGTGACCTCCGAGAGCAGGCGGCGGCGCGTCTTCGCGCGGCAGAAGCTGCGGCGGACCACGCGGAAGGCGACAGCG
>JBCCAW010000565.1:0-3946 GCA_039814655.1 Myxococcota bacterium
CCCGGGCGTATTTGAGCGCGTCGTACCGCCCGTCGCCGGTGTCGGAAGCGTCGCTGCTCGAGGTGGCGCAGGAGATGGACGCGGAGGGCTGAGCGCGCGCCTTCGTCGCGCAGAGCCGCCACCCGGCGCCGGCCGACGACCCGCGCGGTTGCGCTTTTCGGGCCGGCGACTCACTAGAAGCCCATGCGCCGCGTCGTCTTCTTCCTACTGACGAACTTCGCCGTGTTGCTCGTGCTGGGCGTCGTAATGGCGGTCCTCACGAGGCTCGGGGTGCTTCCGGAGCTCGGAGGCACCGGCGAGTACGTCCCGCTCTTCCTCTTCAGCCTGGTGTGGGGCTTCGGCGGCTCGATCATCAGCCTCTTCCTCTCGAAGGGCATGGCCCGGCGCTCCGTCGGGGCGCGAACGATCACCCAGCCCTCGAACCCGACGGAAGCCTGGCTCATGGAGACCGTGGCGCGGCAGGCCCAGCAGGCGGGCATCAAGATGCCCGAGCTCGCGATCTACGACGCGCCGGAGATGAACGCCTTCGCCACCGGCGCCAGCAAGAACTCGTCGCTCGTGGCCGTCAGCACCGGGTTGCTCCGGGGCATGACCAAGGACGAGGTCGAAGGCGTGCTCGCCCACGAGGTGATGCACGCGGCCAACGGCGACATGGTCACCATGGCGCTCCTTCAGGGCGTGCTGAACGCCTTCGTGATCTTCGCCAGCCGGGTCATCGGCGGCATCATCGACTCGGCGCTCTCGGGCAACGGCCGGCGGAACGGGCGCGGCTTCGGCTACTGGATCGCCGTGATGGTGCTCGAGGCCGTGTTCGGCATCGTGGCCACCATGGTCGCCATGTGGTTCAGCCGGAAGCGCGAGTTCCGGGCGGACGCTGGGGCCGCGCAGCTCGAGGGGCCGGACAAGATGATCGCGGCGCTTCAGCGCCTTCAGAGCTCTGCGCCGCCGCAGCTCCCGGCGAGCGTCAGCGCCTTTGGCATTCTCGGCAACGTGAAGTCGCTGCTCGCGTCGCACCCGCCCCTACCGGTGCGCATCGCGGCGCTGCAGAGCGTCCCGAAGCGCTTCAACTGAAGCCGGAGCTCCAGCGAAGCGCTCCCGGACGCGGCCGATTCAGAGCGGCTTGCCGTTCTCGTCCTTGCCCTGGGCGCGGAAGGCCTTGGCCTGCGCGTCCGGCGCCTGCACGTTCCAGCCGTAGCCCATCTGGGCATCGATGAGGCCCATGGTGCCGTCGCCGACCATGCCGTCGACGGTGTAGCCGAACATCGTCTGGAGCTGCTCGACCGCGGTCTTCGTGCCGTCACCGAAGATCCCGTCGGCGTCGATGCCGAAGCCGAGCTTGTTGAGCTTGCCCTGGAGCGTCATCACGTCGTCGCCCCGGGAACCGTTCTTGAGTACTGCCATCGATACCCTCCTTTAGGGATGCCGCTGCGTACCACGGCCCGGGCACGGCGCGTCAGTCGAGCTTGCCCAGGGCTTCGGCGATGCGGCGCAGCCCCTCTTCGATCTGCGCCTCGCTGCAGGCGTAGCTGATGCGCACGTGCCCGGGCGCCCCGAAGGCCGTGCCCGGCACCACGGCGCAGCGCGCCTCCTCGAGCAGGTAGCCGGCGAACTCGATGTCGTTGCCGAGCACCTTGCCGCCGGCCTTGCGGCCGACGTGCGCGCTCACGTCCGTGAAGGCGTAGAACGCCCCCTCGGGCATGCGGCAGCTGAGGCCCTCGATGGCGTTGATGCCTTGGACGATCAGGCTCCGGCGCGTCGTGAACGCCGCGAGCATCTCGGCCACGGCGTCCTGCGGGCCGCTCAAGGCCTCGACCACGGCGTACTGCGCGGGCGTGGTGGGATTGGTGGTGGCCTGCCCCTGGAGCTTGTTGACGTCCTTCGCCACGGCGGCGGGCCCCAGCATCCAGCCGAGGCGCCAGCCGGTCATGGCGTAGGTCTTGGCTACGCCGTCGATGAGAACGATGCGCTCCTTCAGCTCGGGCGCGACCTCGATGACCGACTTCTGCGCGAAGCCGTCGTAGATGAGCTCTCCGTAGATTTCGTCGACGAGGATCCAGCAGTCGTGCTTGGCGAGCACGTCCGTCAGCGCCCGGAGCTGCGCCTCCGTGTAGGCCGAGCCCGTGGGGTTCGAGGGCGAACAGAGAATGACGGCCTTGGTCTTGGGCGTGAGCGCGGCCTCGAGCTGGGCCGGCGTCATGCGAAAGCCGTCCGCCATGGTCGTCTCGACGATGACCGGCGTGGCGCCCGTGTAGCGCACCTGCTCCGGGTAGCTGACCCAGTAGGGCGCCGGCACGACGACCTCGTCGCCGACGTCGTAGAGCACGAGGGCGAGGTTGAAGAGCACGTGCTTGGCGCCCACGGAGCACACGACGTTCTCCGGCCCGTAGTCGGTGCCGCGCCGCGCCTTGGAGCGCGCGCACACGGCCTCGAGGAGCTCGGGCACGCCCTTGGCCGCCGTGTAGCGCGTCTTGCCCTCGTCGATGGCCTTCTTCGCCGCCGCGGCGATGTGCGCCGGCGTATCGAAGTCGGGCTCCCCGACGCTAAAGGACAGCACGTCGATGCCCTGAGCCTTCAGCTCCCGGGCGCGCTGGGCGACGGCGACGGTGGCGGAGGGCTGAATGAGCCCATTGCGAGCGGCGTGAGTGCGCGGCATGGCTCGGTGCGTACTCGCACGCGCCGCCGCGAACAAGAGGCCCGCATGCCAAGGGTACTAGCGGCAATCCTCGATGTCGCCGAAGCCACCGGGGCCGCCGACGAGGGTGCAGTTCGGGTAGACGTTTCGAAGCGTGTCCGAGAGGCCGACGTCACAGCGCGTGAAGACGCAGTCGAAGTCCCGCTCGCAGAGGTCGCCCACGGTGTCGCAGGTCGCCGTCTCGAGGCAGATTTCCGACTCGGCGAAGCCCTCGGCGTAGCAGGCCGCGACCTCCGCGAACTCCTGCCGGGCCTCCGTGTTCTGGCCGAGCAGACCATCGACGCATTCTGCGAAGGGGCGCCAAAAATCCAAGCCGAGGCAGGTGATGCCTCGGCAGGCGCAGCCGAACTCGATGTAGTTGCTGCGAGACGTTTCCCAGGCGTCGGCGGCTACGGCGATGGCTTCGCTCGTGGGGTCGGGTGCCGTCGCCGCGTCTTCGTCGACGCCGCCGTCGACGAAGACCGTGGAGGTCTGCGTGCACGCGCTGGCCAGCAAGAAGAACGCGAAGAACGGAATGCGGTGCATGGCGAGGGAGACCGTGACGGGGAGAGAGGTGACCGGGAAAGACGAGTCCTGCATGGAGCGCAAGACTCAGGGGAAGCAGGAGCGGAGCGCCGGCGCCCCGGGGGCGCCTACGGTCGCTCGATCGGTGCACGCATCGAGCATCGCCTCGCTGGCCGGGTTGTTGTCCTGCTCGCAGCGCGCGTAGACGCAATAGTAGTCGTCCCGGCAGACGCGCCAGGCACTCTCCGGGGCGCACGCGGCGGGGTTCAGGCACGCCGCCACTTCGGCGAAAAGATCGGCGTAGCAGCGCGTCAGCGCGGTGATCTCCTCCACGGCCTCCGGGCGCGCGGCGAGAAACGACTCCGCGCACGCCTGGAACTCGGGGATGCGGACCGGGCCCCGGTAGGTCTCCCCGCACCCGGGGTTTCCCGTACAGCCACAGGCGTGCTCGATCCACGCGTCCTGGCCTTCGAGCCAGCGCGCCGTCTCCGCGGCGAGGGCGGCCAGATCGAGGCCCGTGGCGCCGTCGTCGGCCGCCATGCCGTCGTCGGCGGCCATGCCGCCGTCGGCCAGCCCTCCGTCCGCGTCGACGAAGGCCACCGTCGAGCCGCAGGCGCCGAGAAGCGACGCGACGAGCGCGACCAAGAGCCGAGGCCCGCCGGCGGGCTGCGTTCGAAGGGTCATGGTCCTAGGGGCCTCGGCGACCGTAGAACGGGTCAAGGCCGATGGACCGCCCTCATGGGCGGGCGG
>JBCCAW010000082.1:0-14750 GCA_039814655.1 Myxococcota bacterium
CGCCGCGGCCTCCGCCGCTACTTCCTCTGCGGGCCCTTCACGGGCCGCGGCGAGCTCCTGGAGAGCCTCGCGGTCGGACTCGTCCAGCGTGGGATCCGCCGCCGCTGGTTCGTCCGCTTCGGGCGGCGCGTCGTCCGGCGCCGCGGTGTTGTTCGGCGCCGCGGTCTCGTCCCGCGCCGCGGTACCCACCGGGGCCGGGGCCTGCCCCGACGCTCCGGGCGGCGGCGCGAGCTCCGCCGTGGTCGGGCCCTCCCCGCCAAAGAGCCGCGGGAAGAGGAAATACGCGCCCAGGCCCAGCACGCCGAGCAGGGCCACTACGCCCAGAACGAGCGTGACCTCCCGGCCGCCTCCGTTGCCCACGGCCGCACCCGGCAGCGTGGAGAGCTGCAGAGGTGACGACGAGGACGCTTCAGGCCGCAGGCTGGGCGGCACCGACGGCGAGGACAGCGATGCCTCATCGACGAGCGGCACGGCCCCCGTCGTGTCTGCCGCAGCGTCGGCGAAGGGGTCGCCGATGGGCAGGTCGAAGCTGCCGCTCGGGGGCTCGGTCAGCGGCCCGCCGACGACGGGAGGGCCGTCGGCCGCGAAAGGCGCATCGAGCGAGGCTGACTCGCTGGCCCCGTCCTCGCGTGCGGCGTTGAGCAGGGTGCGCGCGAGCTCGTCGACGCCGGGCACCGCGCCCGTGGGATCCGCGTCCGGGTCCGGCACGTCCCCGGCTGCTTCCGCTTCCGCGAAGGCCGCGATCTGCGGGGCCGCGCGCTCCGGGTCCGTCGCGTCATCGTCCGGCTCCGGGGCCGGACCGGCCGCCTGCATGGCGGCGTCGAGGCTCGTGACGGCGTCGGTATCGCCCGCGTCGCCCGAAGCCGGCGCCCCCTCGGTGGCGGCGACCTCGTCGAGCGCTTCGCTGAGCGCGAGCGAGTCGCCGACGGCGGTCGAGGCACCGACGGCGTCGTCGTCGAAGTCCGCGGCCACATCCAGGTCCGGTACGAGCGCCGACGCATCGCCCTCCTCGGAGGGCGGCGGCGGCGACACGACGGACGTGGACTCGGCGGCGAGCTCATCGAGCGCGTCCGGCGAGGGCGGGCCTTCGGGGGCAAGCATGCCGGCCGGCGGCATGTCCGGGGACGTGGACGAGAGCGTCGGGTCAGGGAGCCCGAGGTCCGCGAAGGGGTCTTCGCGACGCGTCGGGGTGGGCTGCAGCGGGGACGCCGCGGCACGCGGCGCGTCCTCGTTCGCCGCCGCATCTGGCGTGGTCGCCCGACCCTCCGGGAGCGGCGCTGGAGGCGGCACCGCCGGCGTCGGGTGAAGCGAAGGCTCCGGCGGCGGGGGCTTCGGCGTGGGCGGCGCGATGCCGAGCCCCATCATGGTGCGCGGCCGGCTCTTTTTGGGTGTCGGCAGAACGCCCGCGGGCGGCGGAGGCGCCACGACGCCAAGGCCCATCATGGTGCGCTGGGCGCTCTTCGAGTTCCGCGAAGGCTGCGCGGGAGCGGCCGGCGGCGGACGCCGGCTCGGGGACTTCTCGGCGCTGGGTTTTGCTCCGCTTGGCTTCGCGGCGGGCTCCTCGGGCGGCGGCGGCGGCGCAGCGGCGATGCCGAGGCCCATCATGGTCCGCACGCGCTCCTGCTTCGGTGGCGGCTCCACCGAATGCAGGTCCTCGATGTCGAGCTCGGTGCTCCCGCTCTCGTCGTCGTGCTCGCTCATCGCTCCTGGGTCCCCCGGGATGGCCACGTGCATCCGACACGAGCCAGCGGGAATCGTGTCAGATCTCGTGGATTGGCGACAATTCGCGACCGGCAGGGTGCTAAGCCCGAGCGATGACCGACGGCGCGGCGAAGGCTCCCCTCGAAGCGCACCTCCCGCCACTGGGCTCGGGGGCGCCAGGCGAGGCCCGGGACGTCGACGCGGACGCGCTCTTGGACGGCTTCCTCACTTACGTGGAGGAGCTCGGCATCGAGCCCTACCCGGCGCAGGAAGAAGCCATCCTCGAGCTCTTCAGCGGCAAGAACGTCATCCTCAATACGCCGACGGGCTCGGGGAAGTCGCTCGTGGCGCTGGCGCTTCACTACAAGGGCCTCGCGGAGAACCGCGTGTCCTTCTACACGGCGCCCATCAAGGCGCTGGTGAACGAGAAGTTCTTCTCGCTCTGCCGGAGCCTGGGCGCGGACAACGTTGGCCTGCTCACGGGCGACGCCTCGGTGAACGCCTCGGCGCCGGTGGTCTGCGCGACGGCGGAGATCCTCGCGAGCCTGGCGCTCCGGGAGGGCCCGCGCGCCGACGTGGACTACGTGGTGATGGACGAGTTCCACTACTACTCGGACCGGGACCGGGGCATGGCCTGGCAGGTCCCGCTGCTCACCATGGGTCGCACGCGCTTCCTCTTGATGAGCGCGACGCTGGGCGAGACGGCGTTCTTCGAAGAGGAGCTCACGCGGCGCACCGGCGCGGAGACGGCGCTCGTGAAGACGCGCGAGCGGCCGGTGCCGCTGGAGTACCGCTACGCGATGACGCCCATTCACGAGAGCGTCTCGAACCTGCTCGAGAAGAGCGAGGCGCCCATTTACATGGTGCACTTCACGCAGCGGCAGGCGAGCGAGCAGGCGCAATCGCTGACGAGCATGGACGTGCTCTCGAAAGACGAGAAGCACGCGGTCAAAGAGGCGATGAAGGCGCAGCGCTTCGACTCACCCTTCGGCAAGGACCTGAAGCGCTGGGTGTCCATGGGCATCGGCGTGCACCACGCGGGCATGCTGCCGAAGTACCGGCTCTTCGTGGAGAAGCTCGCGCAGCGGGGGCTGCTCAAGGTGATCTGCGGCACGGACACGCTGGGCGTCGGCGTGAACATCCCGATTCGCGCGGTGCTCTTCACGCAGCTCTGCAAATACGACGGGGAGAAGACGGGCATCCTGACGGTGCGCGACTTCCAGCAGATCGCCGGGCGCGCGGGGCGGAAGGGCTTCGACGACGAGGGCGTGGTGGTGGCGCAGGCGCCGCCGCACGTGATCGACAACCAGCGCGCGCGGGACAAGACCGGCGGCGACGCGAAGAAGCTCCGCAAGCTGAAGGCGAAGAAGCCGCCGGACCGCGGCTATGCGCATTGGGACGAGCAGACCTTCCGGAAGCTCATCGAATCGGAGCCCGAGCGCTTGGTGAGCCGCTTCCGCGTGACGCCGGCGACGGTGCTGCAGGTGCTGGGGCGCCAGGACGCGGAGGACGCAAAGCCGAAGGAAGCCTGCCGGGCGCTGCGGCAGGTGATCGGGGCGAGCCACGAAGCGCGGAAGTACAAGTACCGGCACGGCCGCACGGCGCTGCAGATCCTACGCTCGCTAGAGGAAGCGAACGTGGTGGAGCTCGGCCGCTTCGGCGCGCGCATCGCGGGCGGACTGCAGGAAGACTTTTCGCTCAACCACGCGCTCGGGCTCTGGGTGGTGGAGGCGGTGGAGGTGCTCGACCGCGAGTCGAAGGACTACGCGCTCGAGGTGCTGACGCTGGTGGAGGCGACGCTGGAGGACCCGCGCGTGGTCATCCGCAAGCAGGTGGACACGCTCAAGGGCCGCGCGGTGCAGCGCATGAAGGCCGAGGGCATCGAGTACGACGAGCGCATGGCGGAGCTCGAGAAGATCGTGCACCCGCAGCCGATGAAGGACTTCCTGGAGGGCACCTTCCAGGCCTTCGCGGCGCATCACCCGTGGGTGAAGGGGGCCGAGCTGCGCCCCAAGAGCATCGCGCGCGATCTCTTCGAGATGGGCCTGAGCTTCAAGGAATACGTGAAGGAGTACGGCCTGCAGCGGAGCGAAGGCGTGCTGCTGCGGCATCTTTCGAACGCCTACAAGGCGCTGGTGCAAAGCGTCCCGGAAGACGCGAAGACCGACGAGGTCCACGACCTGGCGGAATGGCTCGGCGGCCTGGTGCGCAGCACGGACGGGAGCCTGCTCGACGAGTGGAAGCGCATGCAGGACCCGCTGGCCGTGCTCTCGGAGGCCGAGGAAGAGACCGAGCCGGAAGAGCAGACCATCACGAGCGACCCGCAGGCCTTCACGGTGCTGGTGCGGAACGCCGTGTGGCGCGTGGTGCAGGCGCTCTCGCGGCGGGACTACGGCCGGGCGGCGGAGCTGCTGGGAGCCGAGGCGGATGCGGTGGCTACGGCGATGGCGCCGTACTGGGAGACGTACGAGAAGCTCTACGTAGACCCGATGGCGCGGAGCCCGCGGAATACGATGATCACGCGCGGGGACGAGGCCTGGGAGGTGAAGCAGGTGCTGGCGGACCCGGAGGACCACCGGGAGTGGCAGCTGGGGGTCAGGGTGCCGCTCGGGGCGAGTGCGGAGGCCGGGGTGGTGGTGGTGGAGTTGGAGGCGTTGGGAGCGGTGGGGTGATCAGGACCTACCGCCGGCGCCCGCCGCGCCGCCGGTGCGCTCACTCAGCTGCGACGCACGTGCCGTCGACGCACTCCACGCCTTCGTCGTCGCAGGTGCCGGTACCGCCTCCGAAGCCCGGCCGGCAAATGCAGCCGACTTCCCCGGCTTGGCAGAAGCTGCCGCCGTCCATGGCCGTATCGGTCGACGTGCCGTCGTCGTCGCCACAGCCGAGGAACGCGAGCGCACTCATCACGAGAGCGAGACCGAAACCGAGAGAGAACGAACGCCGCATCGCCGACCTTTCGTGGACCAAGGAAATGCCTACGGCCCTTCTTCTTGTACTCACACTGTGGCTCGAACACCGACACTAAACTTCTTGGCGGCAGAGCCTGTCAAGGCCGGAACCTCTCGGGCTCTCTCCGCGGCGCGCGCACGGGCGCCGTTTCGGGTACGGGCGGCGCTTGCGAAGGCACTTGCCCGCGGACGTCGACGCTGCGTTGGCCCTGCTCCGCGGCGCGCTCACCGAGGCTCGCGAGAATGGACCGCTCTCGGTGGGCGCACGGCGAGCGGCGCACCCGTGGGAGCGCGCGGCGCCGCCGGAGGCGCCCTCAGCCCGGCCTGAGCGACGCCGGCGCGTACCCTCGAGGAGCAACGCAGGGGAGCCCCCGTGGCCGCCGGCGGAGGCGTCAGCGCGTACGGCCGCGACGGCGCTCCGCCGCCCACGCCACCAGCGGCGTCGCTCCGTTCAGAGCGTTCAAGCCTGGGGACCACGACACCAGTCGCTCCACCGGCTCTACGCCCGACCGGCCCACGCTGATGGCGCGGGGCTTGGGACTCGACGTGCTTGCCTGCCCGGTCTGTGACGGCAGGCTCCGTCACGTTGCGAACATCATGGAGCGCCAGGTCATCCAGCGCGTTCTCCGGCACCTAGGCCTGCGAGCGAGCCCACCAGAGCTGACCCCCGCGCCCCAGCTAGAGCTGGCGGTCGGCTGGGGCGCCTGACCGGTCCTGGCGAGCGCGGGAAGACGGCACGGGTGCGTCCAGCGGCCCGAGAGATGGTACGTTCCACTCCGTGAGGCCGCCCCAAACTGCCTTCATGCGCCGTCCCGCGCCCTCCGCAGTAGGGCGGCCCGCATTTCGCATAACGTATGTTACATAAAGTCGGGAGGGTTCATGCTGACTATGGCCTCCCGCGCCCTCCAGCGGCCCGGCGCACGTTTCGTAGAAGGGGACGTTCTGTGAAGAAGTTGGGCGGGTTCATGCTGACTATCGCCCCCGTGGACCACCCGGAGCGAAAACTCCATCTCCGGGCGCCGCTCGGAGAGTTTCGAGGCTGGACTGATAGTTCGGGAGTCGGTGGGGTTGGTGTTCTACTGTGACGGCCGCAATGATGGACCCGATTGCGCACTTCCGCTCGCTCTACGAGGGGCTCTACGACGAACCGCCCATCGGTCTCGAGGCATCGCGCATCGCACTCGCTGAAGCGCGTCTTGGCGTGGCATTGCCTGACACGCTGCGAGGCTTTCACTTGGCTCTCGGCGGTGAAGAGGACTTGCTCGGTTCGCACAACCGTGTCCGACGCCCCGAAGAGATCACGCTCGTAGACGCGCGCCTGATCTTCATGGAGGAGAACCAGGGGGGCCATGTGTGGGCCGTGAGCCCCGGCCACGGCGACCCAAAGGTAGAGGTCGGCACCGTCGAGGGGAGCAAGGTGCAGTCGTGGCATCCGGACGGAACGCATCTTTGTGCCTTCCTCGAGGTCACCGTTCATCTTCACACGGCCTGGGGCGGCTTCCCCTACGGTGCGACGCATCGCGACCCAGACGCCATCCTCGGGCGGCTAAAGGGGGGCGGATGGACGCGGCGCGTGGCCCACGGGGGCGTGCACGTCTTTGCGCAGCGGAGCGTGCTGCTCTGGTGGAACGATGGCGGCGATCACGTCTCAGCCAACGCGCGCGACGAGGAGGACGTCACCTGGCTGGTAAGCGAGTGGGGGTTCGACGACCCCTTCGCCTAGCAGGATGCAACATCTTGCGTCCTCCGCGGCATCGACGCGGCGGGAGTTGAACGCCGACCTCACCGGGCCGGCATCGACAGCCGCATTGAACTTTGGGGTGAGGGATCCGAAGTCCCCGCGAGTCTTCGAGCAAGGCGGAGCGAGGAAGCGGTGCGGGGAAGCGGTGACGCTCTGCCGGGTCGCCGCGCTCGGCGCGGATGGCCTCGTGCTCATGGACGGTCTCGAGCGCGGCGAGGTCTCGCCGGCGCCGGCCTGCGCCGCGTCGCGACGACCCTCGCTCCCGCGCCCTCCAGCAGGGCGGCCCGTATTTCGCATAACGTATGTTACGTAAAGTCGGGCGGGGTCATGCTGACTATCGCCCCGGCGCCCGAACTCGGCCTGGAAGACCGCATTGGTGTACGCCGTCCGGTGCACGGAGCGATGCCACTCGCCATAGATGCGCGCGTGGCATTCGCCGCAGGAGACGGCGTCCACGGCCTCGAGGCCCGCGGGGATGGGGCCCACGTCGAGGGGGCCTCCACCCACGGGCAGGTCGAGGAAGGCGTCCGTCGGCGGGGAGTCCGTCGGCTCAGCTCCTGGGGGCTGTGCCCGAGAGCCGTACGCCCCGGCGAAGCCGAGGAGACTCGCGACGAGCACGAGGGCGGAAGCACGGGCCGGCACGCGTCGAGCGTAGCCCGAAGCCGACGCGCGCACGGTCCGAGGTGAGGTTCAATCGCCGATGCGCCCGTTGAGGTCGTAGCGACTCAGGAAGCTCCAGATCTCCTCGGCCATCTGGATGTCGCTGTCCCCCTCCGAGCCGGGCCAGACGTGCCCCCCGCCGTTGATCCGGAGGTG
Organism: Myxococcota bacterium; assembly: GCA_039814655.1. Classification (GTDB taxonomy): domain Bacteria; phylum Myxococcota_A; class Polyangia; order Polyangiales; family Houyiibacteriaceae; genus CALCTH01. Next base: position 7,207 of record JBCCAW010000082.1, read on the forward strand.
CTCGACGTCGACACCCGTTTCCCCGCCGGCGTACACGAAGCGATCGACGGTCGTGCCGTTGTCCGGGAAGGGGTCCGACAGCTCGTTGATCTCTGGCGTGGCGCTCGCGCCGTTGAAGTCGACCCACCACTGTACCGCGGTCTGCGAGGCCTCGTAGTCGATCTGATCGTCCGCCGTGCCGTGCGTCTGGAGCACCGGGATGCGGCGCCCCGGGGCGCAGGCAGTGGTCATGGGGGGCGTCATCACCCCGGACACCGGCGCGATGGCGGCGAAGGTCGCGCCGAAGCTGCACGCGAGGTCGAAGGCGAGGAAGCCGCCCTGGGACATCCCGGTTGCGTAGATCCGCTCGGAATCGATGGTGTAGGTCGCCGAGAGCTCATCGATGAGAGCCGTGATGAAGGCGAAGTCGTCCGCGCCGCCTCCGAGGGGGAAGCCCGTGACGGTCCAGACGTCCATGACCGCCTGCGGCGTCACCACGATGAAGCCCTCACGCTCCGCGACGACGTCGAACTGGCTGTCCGAGAGCTGCTCCTGCGCTGTGCCTTGAAGCTGGTGCAGGTTGAAAAGGAGCGGGACCGCGACCTCGTCCGAGTAGCTCTCCGGCACGGTCAGCAGGAACTCGCGCTGAACGCCATCGACGTCCAGCGTCATGACTCCTTCATCCGGAACGTCGTCGCTCTCGGGGTCGTAGCTGACCCGCATGGGGTCATCCAAAGCGATGATCACGGGCTCCAGGTCGGCCGGGCCCGGCTCCGTGTAGGTCACCCCCTCGAAGGGCGTCCGACCGGGGCCACCGGGGTTGTAGAATGCGTCATAGCCACCCTCGAGGCTCGGGACCTCGACATGCGTCAGACTGCGCGCCGCGGCCTCGTCGCCCGCCAGAATGATGTCGATGTAGTTGTCCAGGTCTTCGTCGTAGCAGGCGTCGTAGGGATTGACGTCTTCGCGCTGTCCGAGGTCGGAGAGCCCCAGCACGCGCAGGGTCCCACCGCGCACCGCGTAGTCGACGCCGACCTGGTCGATGATGACCAGGCTCCCGTCCTCCCCCGTGGCGTGGAGTCGAAAGAAGCGCTCGAAATCATCGGGCGTCACGCCCGACGTGCCGTTCGGGGAGACCCCTCCCGTGGAGAGCGTGCGCACCATGAACTCCGCCTCCTCGCCGTAGAGGGCCCAGGCGTCATTGGGGGGGAAGAAGGCACCCGCCGGGCCCTCGACGCCCTCGCCCTCCATGGGCCCGTCGATACGGTTCAGCTTCGCACCGACGAAGCGCGGGCCGTTATTTTCGTCGTAGGGGCTCGCTTCGTTCTCCCAGGTGAGCCCCCGGGCGTTCATCTCGGTCCCGCCGGGGCCGACGAGGAAGAGATCGCCCACGATGCTGACGATCGCCGGATAGCGCGTATCCGGGTCGTCGCTCGGGAGCCGGTTCCCGAACTCACCGAAGATCGGCAGCGTGTTCCGCTCGTTGCACTCGAAGTTAGGGAACGTGCTCACGGCCAGCGGGCGCACGATGTCCCCGGTGTTCATGGTCACCTGAAAGTCTTCGAGGTCGATCGAGTCGCTGACCACGGGCCAGCTGAACACGATGGGCAGGCCATCGATCCCCAGCGCGCCGTCCTTCAGCGGCCCGTAGGGCGTGCGCATGATGTACCCCTGACCTACCTGGTCCTGGGTGGTCGTGGAGGTGTAGTTGCCCTGGTCGGTGCCGCAGTCGACGTCCCCGGACCACGCGCCGCCGGCGGCGAGGGCGACCTCCTCGGTCATCGCCGGCGCCACTACGCCGATGATGTCGGAGAAGCCCAGGCCCGCGGAGAGGATCTCGGGCTCGTCGGACCAGTAGTCTGCCTCGCAGAGGCGGCCGTCGAAGAACGAGGCCACGGCGGGGTTTGCTGGCATCGCGACGCTGGAGGTGAGGTCTTCGTCCTCCAGGACCACGACGTCGCGGGTTGCCGTCGCCGTGTTCCCGTCCGAGTCGGTGGCCGTGTAGGTCAGCTGGTAGGTGCCAGGCATCGAGGTGTCGACATCCCCCGCGACCGACACGCTCAGCTCACCGTCGACCTCGTCGAGGGCCACGGCGCCCAGGTCGCCGAAGACCGCCCCGAAGGCGACCTCGATCTGAGCGTTGCCGCGCAGGGTGATCACCGGAGCCGCCGCATCGGCGGCGTCGTCTCCACATGCCAGAAGCTGCGCTGACATCAATAGGATCATGCCCCTCGAAACGAGTGCTGCTCTATTCATTTTTTCCTCGGTCATCGGGTCTTCAGGGAGCGCCGCTGGGCGGAGCTAGCAGCGCATTCCGGGAAGAACGCATCGCGTGGAGGCGGCTTCCCGGGACGTATTCGGACGCTAGGGACGCCGCCTTGCGAAACCCTGACGATGGGTCTTCGGAAAAGAAAAATGCTCGTCGTCAGGGCTTTGCAAGGTGGCGTCCCTAGCGTCGATTTCGAAAGCGAGGTCCCGATGAAGTGCCGACGATTCTTGACCCTATTTACGTTGTTCGTGCTGGGCGCCGCCTGCAGTGGTGAGGGCGACCCGGAGAGCTCTTCGGGGGACGCGCCCGGCGACGACGCTGGCGTGACATCCGATATGGGCGCGGGCCTCGACGCGGGACCCGACGCTGGCATCGATGCCGGCCCTCGAGGGGACGCCGGGACCGGGGCCGATCCCTTCGTCTCCGACTGCGCGGAGTCGACGTCGACCATCCCGGGCCTCGTGACCACGTCGGTCGGGGACATCCAGGGCATCGAGGACGGCGACGGGGCGTGGCAGTTCCTCGGCATCCCCTTCGCCGAGGCGCCCGTGGGGGACCTGCGGTGGAGGGCCCCGGTGAAGCCGGGGTGTCTCGAGGAGCAGCCCTTCGTCGCGGACGCCTTCGGCCCTGCCTGTCCTCAGCTCGGCGAAGACGGGGTCGTCGGTGACGAGGACTGCCTCCAGCTCAACATCTGGACGCCCGCGGATTACACGGCCGAGGCGAAGCTCCCGGTGCTCTTCTTCATCCACGGCGGCGCCAACATCCTCGGCTCGGCCTCGCAGGGCTTTGGTCCCGGTCGCCCGGCCTACACGGGTCGCTTCCTGGCCGAGACGGAGGACGTGGTCGTCGTTACGGTCCAGTATCGCCTCGGACCCCTCGGCTTCCTCGCGTTGCCCGAGCTCTCGTCGGAGTCCGAGAACGACGCGTCGGGCCACTACGCACCCCTCGACCACATCGCCGCGCTCGAGTGGGTCCGCGACAACGTCTCCCGCTTCGGCGGGGACCCGGAGCGCGTCCTCCTCTTCGGGCAGTCCGCGGGTGCCATCAACGTCTGCACGCTCGTCGCGTCGCCTCTCGCGCGGAACCTCTTCTCGTCGGCGCTGATGCAATCGGGATTGTGCACGGGCGAGCCGCTCGCCGAGGCGGAAGAGGGCTTCGGCGCGAGCGTCGACGTCTTCGAGGAGTGCCGGGACGCCACGGACCGGTTGGCGTGTCTCCGTGCCCTTCCCGCCGAGCGCATCGTCGCGGCGATCCCCGGCACCATCGAGGAGCTCGCCTACGGGCCGGTCGTCGATGGGTACGTGCTCCCGGATTCACCCCTCGCCCTCATCGCCCGGGGCGAGCACAACGACGTGCCCTTCGTGCTCGGGTCGACGGCGGACGAGATGGCGAGCGAGACCATCTTCTCTCTCGAGGTCGAGACCGCTGCGGAATACGAGGCGCTCATCGCCGCCGAGTTCGGGGCCTTCGGCGAGGACACGGTCGCCACCATCCTCGAGCTCTATCCCGTGGAGGACTACGCGACGCCGCAGGAAGCCCTCATCCAGGTGTACACGGACCGCGCCTTCACCCGCGGAACCCGCACGCTCGCGCGCGCGGCCTCGGGGGCGTCCAGCTCCCCGGTGTATCGCTACCTCTTCAGCAAGACCACGCAGAGCGTCATGGGCACGATCCCGGCGCGTCACGGCATCGACCTGCTCTACGTCTTCGACGTCCTCGGTACGATCCCCGTCTTCCCCACCACCCCCGCCGACCAGCGAGTCGCTGATGCCATGGTGGCCTCGTGGTCCGCGCTCGCGCGGAGCGGGGACCCGAACGCCTCGGCGCTCGGCGCGCGCTGGGAGGCCTACGACGCGGCCCGCGACGACTTCGTCGACTTCGGGGCGACCGTCTCGGCCGGCGAGGGGATCCGCAGGGAGAAGTGCGACTTCTGGGATAGCCTCACGGCGCGCTGAAGCTCGATGGCGGAGGGGGCCCCGAGCCCCCCGCCGCCATCGGGGCTCGTGAAGGAGCCGGGCGAGGGTCGTTTCATGGGACGTCTGCTGGTGATCGAGGATGACCGCCTCCTCGGCGAGGCGCTTCGCGCGGAGCTCCGCGGGGCGGGCTGGACCGTCGAATGGGTCCGGGACGTCCACGGGGGGCGCCGCCGCGCACCCGAGGCCTGGGATGCCATCCTCCTCGACCTCGGGCTGCCGGACGGGTCCGGCCTGGATCTCCTCCGGGAGCTCCGTGAGGCCGGGTCCACCGTACCCATCGTCGTGCTCACGGCGCGCGTCCGTGGGCCCGACAAGGTCCACGCGCTGGACCTCGGCGCGGACGATTACGTGACCAAGCCCTTCTGGACGGACGAGGTCCTGGCGCGTCTTCGAGCGGTCATCCGCCGGTCTGCCGGCGAAGCGCCACGGGCCGCGCGCACGCTACGCATCGGCGAGTCCGTGCTGAATCTGGACGCCGGCCGTCTGACGCGCGGCGACCAGGTCATCGCGCTCACGCCGACGGAGTACGCCATCCTCGCGTACCTCGCCGAGCGCCTCGACCGGCCCGTGCGGCGCGCGCAGATCAGCGACGCGGTGCTCGAGGTGGAGGACGCCCACGAGTCCGCGCTTCAGGCGCATGTATCCCGTCTACGGAGGAAGCTGGGTTCGGACGCCGAGCACCTCCAGACCGTGTGGGGCATCGGCTATCGCCTCAGCCCGGGCGAGGTCTCGTGAGCCGCATCGCGCGCCGGGTGGCCCATGCGTCTCTCGCCGTGCTCGGCGTGCAGTTCGCCGTGGCGCTAGGCATCCAGGTTGCGCTCTCCCTCACCCTTCGCCGGGGGGTGGTGCAGGAGATCACCCAGGGTCTGGAGAGCGCTGGGGCCCTAGAGCGCTGCGTGCAGCGTCCGGGCCCCTGGGGAGCGGACGAGGGCTGGTTGGTGATCTGGCCCCTGACCGAGGAAGGAACGATCGTGGGCGAAGGAGCTCCCGCGCGGCGCGTGGCGCTCCCAGAGCCGAGGGCGATCCGCCCCTGGTCCCTCGAGGGGTACCGCGGCGTCGTCTACGCCTCGCCCTCGACCGAGTGTGGGGGCGCTTTGATAGTGCTGCGCCATAGGTATCCGCTGCTGGAGGCGCAGTCGTCGCGCGTGGCCATGCTTGCGGCGCTGCGCCTGCTCGTCGTCATCCTGGCTGCCATCGCGCTCGTCTCCGTCACGGCGGTGCCCCTCGTACGGCGCATCCAGGCGCTCTCGCTCTCCATGCGCCGGGTCGTCGCCCGGGACTTCGAGGGGACCGTCGCCGACGGCACCGACGACGAGCTCGGCGAGGTCGCCCGGGCCTTCGACGCCGCCACGGCCAGCACCCGCGATCGGCTGAGCCGCCTCGAGCATCGCGACGCCGTCCTGCGGCGAGCGCTCGCGGACCTCGCGCATGACCTCCGGACGCCCTTGGCGACCCTTCAGCTCTCGGCCTCGAGTCTCCCCGTCTCGAACGCGGCGACCACGATCCGGAGCGAGCTCGGCTTCCTCGAGAGCATGACCCAGAACTTCGAGGCGCTCCTCGGCGGCGACGACGGCGAGCTCTCCCCGGTGGCCCTCGACCGACTCATCGAGCGGGTCCAGCACCGCTTCGCGCCCATCGCGCGGGACCGCCAGCTCGCCTTCGAGGTCGCCCTTCCCGACGAGGCGCTCTACGCCGAGGCCGACTCCGTGGCCCTCGAGCGGGCTCTCGGAAACCTCGTGCAGAACGCGCTCCGCTTCGCGGTGGGTCACGTGGGGCTGCTCCTCTTCCGGGACGACGACGAGGTGCGTCTCGAGGTCCGGGACGACGGCCCTGGGTTTGGCGAGCTCTCGGGCCGCGCCGCCGAGCGTGGGGTGAGGGGCACCGAGGCGGGCGGCCAGGGCTTCGGTCTCGGGCTGGCCATCGCCGAAGCGGCCGCGCGGCGCCTCGGGGGGCGCCTGGAGCTGCGAGATGGTGACGAAGGTGGGGCTCTCGTCGCCCTGGTGCTGCCCTGGGTAGACGGCATGACCCGGCCTCGAGGGGACTCGCAGTCCTACTCCTAGGCAATGCCGCAGGGCTCGTCCTTCCACGGTCCTCCCGCAACCCTCGCGCTCCACGAGCCCGTGTCGTTCGCTCGATCGGAACGGTCGCGGCTCGGAAATATGGCGGAAACAAGAGTGTCTCCCGCGCCCTCCAGCAGCAGGGCGGCTCGTTGCCGGCGCAAGTTAGAAGTGTCCGGTTCTGCGTTCGTTAGAGATGTCCGCTTGGGCCCTCGGCGGCGTGGAGGCGATGTTGGGCGAGGCGGCGCTCTCGACGGGTTCGTTCGAAGCGTGTCCGGTCCTCGTCGCGGGCGATTTGCTCGGCGCGGATGTGGGTGAGCACGGCGCCGAGGAGTTTGTTGTCGACGACGTCCCCGGGACGAACACGCGCCCGCGGCTGCTTGTCGAAGGCACGTGCGGGCAACTCGACGCCGCGGGACCGAATGCTGACGTGACCGTCGTCGTCTTCGAAGACCTGCAGGCGCTGGCCGCGGGCCCCGTTGGCCTCGGGGGTGGGTTCGAGGACGTAGAGGACGCGCTTGGAGTGGAGGGTGAGATTTCGGCTCAGCTTCCGCTCGACCTGACGCTGGAAGATATCCTCGAGCACGAGGTCTTCGGGAAGGGTGCGGTGCACGTCGTGGGGGCTCTCTGGTCGACGTCCGAAGCGCCGGTTGTCGTCCTCACAGAAGGCGTCCAGCTGCGCATTTCCCTCGGCCATCGTGGACGCGCCCTCGAGCCGCAGTTCTTTCACGAGTCGGTCTTGGAGCGTCTGGTGGGCGCGCTCGACACGCCCCTTGGCGGGCGCTACTCCGCAGAAGATCCGTCGCAGAAGATCCGTCGCTGGTTGAGCTCACGAGCTGACGGCTGTTCGCGCCTTGTCCGGCCGATTCTGGTCGAGCGGTGTCTTAATGACGAAGCCGTCGTCGCCCGCATCGGCGTGATGAAGGCGCGGCGTTCCATCGGGAGTGGGGCATTCCGGCCGTGACGGGGGCGCCATAGCGGAGGTTCACGCCGAGGACGCAACGGCGCCCGCCGGAGCCGCGTCCAGCGTTGCCGCCGCCGGTCAGGCGGCCTGTCGCGAGGCATCTGGCGGAGGTACCGCCCGTGCGCCGTGGAAGCGGACCATGGCCCAGGTCCCGGCAGGCCACTCCACGTCATGGTCGCCGGCGCGCCAGCGCGCGAGGCTCTGGTCGTAGCGGCCGTTCCAGGCGCGCTCCCTATCGAGGTGCGCCTTCACGGCCTCGATGTCGCCGGCGGCGGCGTGCCTCGGCGTGAGGGAGCCCA
>JBCCAW010000708.1:0-2763 GCA_039814655.1 Myxococcota bacterium
CACGAACTCCGAGGTGGCCATCCTCGACCCCTCGGAGCGGGACCTGCACGTCTACGCGGACCGCTTTGGTCGCAAGACCGTGCCCTCGGCCGTGGCCTGGGATCCGGACGCCGAGTCCATCGTCGTCGGCCGGCCGGCGCGCGCGCGGCGCGGTCAGACGCCTGGCCCCATCGAGTCCATCAAGCGCAAGATGGGGCAGCCCGAGCCCGTCTCCCTAGGCGCGGGCGCGCCGTCGATGCGGCCCGAGGAGATCAGCGCGCTTCTCCTCGCCGAGCTCCGGCAGGCCATGACCACGCACCTCGAGGCCGCGGCGGCGGAGGGCGTGGCCGTACACGCGCGGCGGGCGGTCATCACCGTGCCCGCCTACTTCGACGCGCCGCAGGTGGAGGCCACCCGCCGGGCCGGCGAGCTGGCGGAGCTCGAGGTGCTCGGCGTGCTCCAGGAGCCCACGGCCGCGGCCATCTATCACACCTGGAAGCACCGGCTCGGTGACGGCAACGCGCTCGTCTACGACCTCGGCGGCGGCACCTTCGACGTGTCCGTGCTCCGGCGCCTCGGTGGCGAGTACCAGGTGCTCGCCATCGACGGCGACAACTTCCTCGGCGGCGACGACTTCGACCGGCGCTACGCCGAGCACCTTCGCCAGCGCCTCGTCGAGCGCGGCTACGCGCTGGACCTGGACGTCGCCGGCAACGCGGAGGACGCCGCGCGCTTTCAGCGCCTCGTGCACGTCGCGCAGGAGATCAAGGAGTCACTCTCGACGGCGCCGGTGGTGCCCGTGTCCAAGAGCGACGTGCTCCGGGACCAGCGCGGCGAGGCCGTGAGTCTCGAAGAAGAGGTCGGCCGCGAAGGCTACGAGGCCATCATCGCGGACCTCGTCGAGACCACGCTCGGGTGCTGCGAGCGGGCCCTGGTGCGCGCGAAGGAGATCGGAGACGTCGGCGCCGCGGACCTCGATCAGGTCATTCTCGTCGGCGGCTCCACGCGCGTGCCGGCGGTGGTGCGCGCCGTGACGGAGCGCCTCTGCCAGCCCGCCGGCCTCGAGGCACCGCGGCAGGATGAGGTGGACACCTGCGTGGCCCTCGGCGCCGCCGTACACGCGGCGCAGCTCGGCGGCTTGCGGCTCTCCACGGAAGCGCCCGGCGGCCGGGCGCAGGTGCTCTTCCGTTCGCCGCTCGTGGCGCGCGAGCCCGAGCTCCGGCTGGACCTCGAGGTCGAAGCCGCGCCGGACGGCACGCGCTCCTTCGCGCTCGTGGACGACGAGGGCGTGCTCGCGGAGGCGACGCTCGACGCGGTGCCGAGCGAGCGGCTGCGCGTCGAGGTCGAGCTCGGCGACGAGGCCGAGCAGCCCGTGCGCCTGGAACTGATGGGGAGCGGCGACGCCGCGCTCGCCACCCTGCCCTTTGCGCTCTACCGCGGTGACCTCCGGCCCCGGGCGAGCGCGCTGAGCAAGCCGAGCGTGGTGGCGAAGGACCTGGCCCTCGAGGTGCTCCGCGCCGGGCGCCGGGAGCGCAAGGTGCTCGTGCCCCGGGGCGCCGGGCTTCCCCATGAGGCCGAGCATCGCTTCTTCACCGCCGACCGCAGCGGCGCCGTGGTGCTCCGGCTGCTTCAAAACCGCCTCCCCATCAAGACCCTCGTCGTCGACGTACCGGCGGAGACCGAGGTGGGCACGCCCGTGGACCTGACGCTTCGCTGCGACGAGGCCATGCGCCTCGAGGCGCGCGCCACGGTCGCGGGGCAAGAGCTCTGGGCGCAGATCGAAGCGGCGCAGCTCGAGGTCCCCCGGGGCGCCGAGGCCGTGGAAGCGCTGCTCACGCGCGCCGAGGAGGTCGCGCGCGGGCTCTGGGGGCGCGACGCCGCACACTACCGGCGCGAGCACGAGCCGCTGGCGACGGGGCTCCGCGAGGTGCTCCGCACGGACCCGGACAAGGCGGCGGCGCTCAGCGCCCGGCTCCAGCTCCTGGTGGCCGAGTTCGAGGACGCCACCGGCGACGGTCTGGCACCGCCCATGCATCGCTTCGAGGCCGTGCTCGATGCGCTTCGGCGGGTCGTGTACCGCGCCGCCGGCCCCATGCTCGGCATGGATACGGAGGCCTGGGAGGCGCGCATCCAGGGCCTGGAAGCCCGGGCGCGGGAGGCCTGGGAGGAGCGCGACGCGGCCGGCTGGCGCCGAAGCTACAACGAAGCCCAGGCGCTCTACGAGACCGCGTCCGAGCAGGAGTTCGCGAGCCGGGGCCTGGACGACCCGGCCACCCTCGACCGGCGCCTCGCGGGCTGCACGGCCTGGGCGAGCCGGCTGAAGAGCGAGCTCGTCGACTTCGTGCCCTCGCAGACGCCGGAGGTGCGCGCGCTGCAGACCGCCGAACGCGACCGGCTGTTCTCGGCCCTCGAGGCGGACGTGCTGCGGCCGCTGGCGGAGCTTGCGCCGGAGCAGCGAGGCTCGGAGGCGGCACCCTCGCCGGCGCTGCGCCAAGCCCTCGACCGGCTCCGAGCGGAGCTCGAGCGCATCGAGCGGGGCACGGAACGGCTGCCGCAAATCGGCCTGGTATCGGAGCGCTGAAGGGGATTGGAGCCGACGTGAGCCGCCGGAGCCTGGCCCTCGAGAGCGCCGAGCAGGCCGCGGCGCGGCTCGGCCCCGCGGCGGGGCTGCGCGTGCTGCGCGCGTTGAAGGGGCAGCTCCCTCCGGAGGACCGGGCCCGGGCAGCGACGCGGCTCGTCGCCCTTTCGCTCGCGCTCGGACGCGGCGCCGACGCCGCCGCCCGG
>JBCCAW010000772.1:0-2205 GCA_039814655.1 Myxococcota bacterium
GCGGAGGGCACCGAGGCCTGAAGACGATGTCCGAAGAAAACACCACGCCCGCCGAGGAGACTGCCGCCGCGGCGCCGCCCGCCCCGGCGCCGGCTAGCGAGGCTGCACCGGCGCCCGAGCCGGTCGAGAAGGTCGTCCCCGTGGCCATCGCGGCAGCCCTCGAGGGCAAGCCGACCCCGAAGGTCGTAGAGGAGCGCGGCCGCCAGCGCCGCCTCGTCGGCCGCGTCGTCAACGACACGAAGAACCCGGGCCGGGCCAAGAAGACCGTCGTGGTCGAGGTCGTCCGCCGCTTCCGGGACCCCTTCTACGGCAAGTACGTGAAGCGGAAGAAGAAGTACCACGCCCACGACGAGGGCGAGGAGTTCCGCACGCGGGACCTCGTGGAGATCAAGTCCATGCGGCCCATGAGCAAGACCAAGCGATGGACCGTCAGCCGGCTCATCGAGCGGCCGCCGGAGGTCTGAGATGATTCAGACGGAATCAGTTCTCGACATCGCCGACAACAGCGGCGCGAAGCGCGTGCTCTGCATCAAGGTGCTGGGCGGCTCGCGGCGTCGCTACGCCCAGCTCGGCGACGTGATCGTCGTCTCCATCAAGGAGGCGCTGCCCACCTCGCGCGTGAAGAAGGGCGACGTGGCTCGCGCCGTCGTCGTCCGGACGCGCCGCGAGTATCAGCGCTCAGACGGCACCTACATCAAGTTCGACACGAACTCGGCGGTGCTGGTCAACAAGGACAACGAACCCATCGGGACGCGCATCTTCGGGCCCGTGGCCCGTGAGCTCCGCGCTCGCAAGTTCATGAAGATCGTCTCCCTCGCGCCGGAGGTGGTGTGATGGCCGTTCGCCTCAAGAAGGACGACCTCGTCGCCGTGGTGGCGGGCAAGGACAAGGGCCAGACCGGCCGCATCCTCAGCATCGCCGGTGACCGGGTCATCGTCGAGGGCGTCAACCTGATGAAGCGTCACCAGAGCCCGAAGAAGTTCCGCGAGGCCGGCATCGTCGAGCGTGAGGCGCCCATTCATTGCTCCAACGTCATGCTCGTCGACCCGGAGACGGAGAAGCCCACGCGCGTGCGCGTCGGTCAGGACAAAGACGGCAAGAAGGTCCGCATCGCCGCCAAGAGCGGCGCTGTCATCGACTGACGCCACCGCTCACCTTTGAAACTCCGCCGCGCGCATGGCGCTCGGCCCGTCCGGTCCACCCTGGCGAAGGCCTCGGTGTAACCCGGAGGAACCATGGAATACCAACCTCGATTTCGTAAGAAGTATCGCGACGAAGTGATCGCGCTCCTCATGAAGGAGTTCGAGTACGCGAACCCCATGCAGGTTCCGCGTCTCTCGAAGATCACCGTGAACATGGGCCTCGGCGAAGCCGTCTCCAACGGTAAGCTGGTGGAGGCTGCGCTCAGCGAGCTGACCCGCGTCGCCGCTCAGAAGGCCGTGGTGACCCGCGCCCGGAAGAGCATCGCGGGCTTCAAGCTGCGCCAGGGCATGCCCATCGGCTGCATGGTGACGCTCCGCAAGGACCGCATGTGGGAGTTCATGGACCGGCTCGTGACCTTCGCGATGCCCATGACCCGTGACTTCAAGGGCGTCAGCCCGAGGGCCTTTGACGGCCGCGGCAACTACACGCTCGGCATTCGCGAGCAGATCATCTTCCCCGAGATCGACTACGACAAGGTCGACAAGATCAAGGGCATGAACATCAGCTTCGTCACCACGGCCAAGACCGACGAAGAGGGGCGCGCGTTGCTTCGCGGCCTCGGCATGCCGTTCCGCAAGTGAGCCCGGAGACCTGAGCCATGATGACCGATCCCATTGCGGACATGCTGACCCGCCTCCGGAACGCCGGCATCGCGCACCTCGACAGTGCGGAGATCCCGCTTTCGAAGCTCAAGGTGAGCATCGCCAAGATCCTGAAGCAGGAGGGCTACATCACGGACTATGAAGTCCATGATCGAACCTTCACCGTGCAGATGAAGTACGGCGGGGACCAGCGTTGCGCCTTCACGGGCATTCAGCGCGCGAGCCGTCCCGGCCGCCGCTACTACGTACGTCACGCCACGATTCCGAAGGTCCACAACGGCCTCGGCGTGGCCATCCTCTCGACCTCCAAGGGCGTGATGACCGACCGCAGTGCGCGGGAGGCCAACGTCGGTGGAGAGGTCCTCTGCGAGGTCTGGTGATGGGCGAGGCAGCCACAGAA
>JBCCAW010000223.1:0-8850 GCA_039814655.1 Myxococcota bacterium
CGCCGGGGCCGGTCCGTAGTAGTAGTTCAGCGGCGCCCCCGCCCCCGGAATGACCGAGGCCGGAACGAAACCATTGCTGAGGTCAACGTGACCGCAGGCCTGCGCGGCTCCATTCCCCGGCGTTGACAGCACCACGGCGAGCGAAACAGTCGCGAATACGCAGGCATCATGAAAACGCTGAAGTCCAACAACTTCTTCTCTCTCTATTGTCATTTCTACTCCAATCGCCCTTACTTTTGTAGGGCATACTTACGCTATCCAACGCTGACGCTGTCGGACAGCATGTCGCCCTCCGTTTCACACAGTCGAATCTGTGGCGTCACCTGGTCGTTTCCAAGGATGCTAGCAGGGCGTCCAAGGCTGTAGTGCCGGCCTTTACCTATGGAACCACCGGACTTCACACTGAAGGGACCGGGGCTCGGTCCGATGATGCGAGGCGCGCACCCTTGGGCTGGGTCACGGGTATCTCGGGAGCAGGAGCGGCGTTATCGGCAGCGGGCTTGAGCTATGCCCGATACGATTCGCCCTCGACGACGACGTTGTAGGCGTTGTTGACGAAGCCGTCGACGGTGCTCTGGGCCAGCAGGACTGGTCGAAGGCGGCGACCCACTCGCTCGCGAGGTGCCTATCAGACGATCGTCGCCGCGCGCCCGTTCCGTTCCTCGAAGAGCTGAAAGTCGGCCTTGGATCACCACCGGTGAAGAAGGCCCGCGCGGCGTGGTGGTATGTTCGAGCACGCGTTGCACGTGTAGGGCCCAGCCTTGTTGATGGCGTAGGGCATGATTCCGCGCAGCCTCGTCGATGGCGACGCGCCCGCCATCGCCCTGATGTACTTCCACGTTCATCGGCGTCACGAGGGAGACGGAACGAAGACGGGCGCGAGGCCATGCCCCGCGCCCTCTTCAGTGGTGTGCCCTGCGCCCTCGGCGCCGCGCACGGTTCGGGATCGCTCCCGTCCTCAGCTCAGTCCTGGCACTGCGGCCGGGTGTCATCCGGTCCGCAGATCTCGTTGTCCGGCGGAATCAGGAAGAACACCCGGCGCCGGTCGAGCGGCGAGCTGTCGCCGAAGACCTCGATGGCCGCCTCGAAGACCTGCGGCTCCGTGGTCGCAGGCACGGTGCGGTTGGGCCGCACCACCACGTCCCAGCAGGCGCGAACGCCCGTGGGCAAGTTGCGGAAGGCGTCCTCGAAGCCATCATCGTTGGTGTCGGCGATGAGGTCCTCGTCCGGCTCGTCGCAACCCGCCGCGTCGAGGTTGATGGCGAGGCGGTCGATGAACTGAAGCGCATCGCCGGCGTCGCCGTCGAGGTCCCGGGCGTCAATGTCCACGAAGAGTTCGAGCTGGTCGGCGATCTCCTGGATGCCCTCGAGGATGGCGTCCACGGCCGCGGCGTCGCGACCGCTGTAGACGAAGGGCTCACCGTCGGGGCTGATGGAGCCCGCGGCGACAGCCAAGGACACGAGGTCCGAGTACGCCGTCGACGTGGTGGAACCCGTCGCGTTGATGCCGATGTAGTTGATGCGGTTGAGCTGCAGGCGACCGCCCGCGGCTCCCGCCGTGTTGACCACGGGGCAACCGAAGTCGCCGCCACCGCCGAAGTCGTCGCTGTCGTTGCACTGATTGTCCTCGTCGGTGATCTGCAGCGCGATGCGCACCGCGTCGCGGCGGAAGGACGGGCAGCCGACGCCGCCGGCGCCGCAAGCCGCGCCGATGCAAAGGTGCCGGTCCGAGATGCACGCGGCGCTCTCGAAGAGGCTCTCCGCGCCTCCGGGTCCGTTGGCCTCGACGGGCACGGTCTCCTGCGTCAGCTCCGGGCTCGGCTGGAGCGAGAGCAGGTTCCGGTAGGAGCTGCCGCCGCCCGCGTAGTAACCCACGCCGGTCCAGAGGTTCGCGATGCATCCCGTGAGCTCCGGGTCTTCGATGCAGGTGTTTCCGAGGCCGCAAATCTGGCCTTCGTCGCAGTTGGCGTCCGCGAGGCACTCATCGAAGGAGTCATCGCAGCTCGCCTGGTCGATGAGTTCCACGACGCGCGCCCGGAACTCGCGAATCTCAGCAATCATCGAACCCGTGATGTCGAACTGGAAGTAGATGTCCGCGACGCGAATGTTCGTTCGGAAGCGGAGCGTGTCCTCTTCCGGCTGCGCCGGCTGGCGGAAGGGCACGACGAACACGAAGTCGCCGCGAACGCGGGGGTTGTCCTCCGGGTCCAGGGGATCCGTCTGGCCGCCGATTTCGATGAGGTCGTCGACCATGTCGCCGTCCGTGTCCGTGGCGCGCGGGTTCGAGCCGATGCCCCCCTCGAACTCATCGGAGAGGCCGTCACCGTCGGAGTCCAGGTCGATGAAGTCCGGGATCGTGTCCAGGTCGGTGTCGTCAGGGAACGTTTCCAGGATATCGTCTCCGGCTTCCTCTTCGTCGTCAAAGCCGTCGCCGTCGCTGTCCTCGTCGAGGTAGTTCGGGAGACCGTCACCGTCGGCGTCCGGCGCCATCTCGTTGAATTCGTGCTGGTCGAGGATCAGGTCGTCGTCGGAATCGATGTCCTGAAAGTCCGGGATTCCGTCGGTGTCGAAGTCCCGCGGGAAGTCCGGGTTGGGGCCGAACTCCACCACGTCCGGGATGCCGTCGTTGTCGTCATCCGGGTCACGGAAGTTCTCGAGGCCATCGTCGTCGAGGTCCTCCGGGATGCCGTTCTCGTCGAGGTTGGCATCGAAGAGATCCTCGCGGCCGTTCCCGTCCGAATCCGTGTCCCGCCAATCGGGGACCCCGTCGTCGTCCGAGTCCGGGGGAGGACCGCCGCCGTCACCGGCGAAGGCCTCGATGGAATCGAGGATGCGGTCGTCGTCCGAATCCGCGTCCTGGAAGTCCGGCGTGCCGTCACCGTCCGTGTCGACGTTCTCCAGGTATCCCTCCTGGCCATTCGTCAAACCGTCCGCATCGGCGTCGGCCTCCGGGTTGATCCCGCCGTCTGGAAGGAGGTCCGGGACGCTCCCGTCCGTCGGCGTGTCCATGTCGGCCGTGACCATGTCGAGGCCGCCATCCATGGGGGTTGTGCTGTCCGTCGAGCCCGAATCGTCCCCGCAAGCGAGGGCGAGGACGAGGCTCGTGAAGAGCATGTGGCGCATCCATCGCGTCATCGTGTCTTGCTCCATCTCAAAAAAGGAAGTTCGGGTTCAGGGGGCTGCGACAGCGCCCGTGGGGTTGATTTCGATGGTCAGGTTGCCCGCGCGAACGCCGGTCTGAATGGCCAGGTTGTGCGTCCCTACGTCCGGCACGGCCACGACGGTGCTGACCGGACCGAGGATACCGCCGAACTGGCAGACCGGCGCCATGGTGGCCGGGCAGGTGCCGCTCGCGTCGTCGATGCTGTAGGCGAAGACGCCGGGCGCATCGATTTCGAGACCCACGTCCTCATCGGCGACGGTGGTGTCGAAGGTGAAGAAGCTGTCGTTCTGAGCTCCCGCCGGCAGCGCGCAGCCGAGCGTCGGCTCGTCGAGGGCCATAAGCGAAAGGTCCACGCTTCGTGGCGTGCCGCCGGCCGCGGGGGGCGCTGCGGTGCAGGCGTTGGTGCAGAGGTCGCAGTCCGGAATCACCGCCGGAGCCGCGATGTCCACCTCGAGCGAGTGAGAGGTGATCGAGGACGAGGTCCGCTCGAGGAGGACGTAGTAGATGCCCGCGGAGAGTCCACGGAGCACGAACTCCGGAAGGTTGCCCGACGCGCAGTCCTGCTCGGTGGCCACGACCATGCCGAAGTCATCGACGACGGTGACCGCACCCTGCCCGGAGCCGCCCGACGCGAAGAAGAACTCCGCGCTGATCGTGACGTCCTGCGGCGTGGCGAGGTCGAGGATGTAGCAGGCCTCCGGCTGCGCCGAAGTGGAGCCGCAGGAAGGCGAGTCATGCTCGTCGGTGAGGAGGAGGATGTTCTCCGTGAACACACCGCCGGGGGCGATGATGGTGGGCGCCCCCATGCAGTTGTTGGTGGCCGGAGGCGGCGTCGAGGGCGTCAGCCGGAAGTCCAGCGTGCCCACGGACTCTTCCTCGGTCTCGACGATGAGGAAGTAGGTGCCGACGGCGAGGCGGGTGGCTTCGATCTCCGCCGGGAAGGGCGTACCGAAGGCGGGGATGTTCGAGCGGTCGCAGGGGACCATCTCCGTCATGGCGCGCGCGTCGTCCGCACAGGTGCGGAGGTCGCCGGGGCCACGGAGCTCGAGAACCGAGTTGTTCGGCCCGTCCGTGATGGTCACGGACAGGTCGCTTTCGGTCATCACCTCGAAGAAGAAGACGGCGTCGATCTCGTCGTCGGCGCTCGAGCATTGCGTCTCGTAGTCGTCCATGAGCCCGGCGGTGCCGAAGCCGAAGAAGCCCGAGCTCACGAGCTGAATGGCCGTCTCACAGACGTCGTTGGTGGGAGTGCAGTCCGGGTCGAAGACATCCGCCTGCCCGTCGCAATCGTCGTCCTCGAAGTTGTCGCACTGCTCGACGGCGCCGGGGTTGATGTCCGGGCGATCGTCGCGGCAGTCCGCGTCGAGGCCCGTCGTGCAACGCGAGTCCGGGAAGCCGTCGCCGTCCAGGTCGCGGAGCGGGTTGAGGCAGCCCACGGCCGGGTCGCACTGGTCGACGGTGCAGCTGTCGCCGTCGGAGCAGTTGAGGGGAATGCCCTCGACGCAGCCCAGCACCTGGTCGCAGGTCTCGGCGCCGGTGCAGATGTCACCGTCGTCGCAGACCTCGCTTCGGAGCTCGAGCTCGCCGCAGCTGTTCCCGTCCTCGTCACAGGCGCGGAAGGTGCACTCGAAGTCGTCCTCGCAGGGCGCGTCGCCGGCCACGCAGAAGCCTCCGCGGCAGAGCTCCGTTCCGTTGCAGAAGCAGAAGTCGTTGCAGTCCGAGTTGCGGAAGCAGGCCTCCCCGACGGTTCCGTCGGGGTCCACACACATGCCCTCTTCCATGTCCGGCTCGTCCATGTCGACCTCCATGTCCTCTTCCGAGGTCATGTCCGTCTCCATGTCCGGCGTGGTTTCCATGTCCGTGCCCATGTCCACCATGGTGGTCATGTCCGGGTCGGATGGGCCGGTCGTGCTGCCGGAATCATCGCCGCAGGCGACGGCGCCGACCATGGTCAGCGCCAGGAGAATGCGAGAAAAATCGCGAGTCATTTCGTCGTCCGTAAAAGAGAAGGAAGGGAGAATCAGTCGATGCGGACGATGCGCCCAAGGCTGTTCGTGGCGGTCTCGAACCAGTAGGCGGCGTTGTCGTCGCGGTCGTAGACCCAGGCCACGTCGCCGGTGCGGCCTACGGGCGCGATGACGCCGAGGTCGATGGGCGTCGGGCTCGCCGGGTCGGCGATGGCGTAGAGGCCGTGCGGAGCGTTCGAGCGCACGTAGAGCACGGTCGGCGACTCCGGATCGTCGAGGAAGATCGGGCAGGCGCCCGCCGTGGGAACTCCGAAGCTCGCCAGCGTCTCGAGGGACGGCGTCGGGCTCGTGAGCTGGGAGATCGGGAAGCGGCTCACGCCGCCGCCCGCACCCGAGGGACCGCAGACGAAGACGAAGCCGCCGCCGACGGCGATTCCCTCGACGTCACGCACGGAGCTGGTCCGGCTCACGAAGGTCGGGGTCGCCGGGCGCCCGATGGGCAGCTCGTAGAAAGCGGTCTCGAGGCCGCCGTTGGAGGCGTAGAGCCAGTTGCTCCCGTCGATGGTCAGCGACTTCACGTTGTCGCTGTTGACGTAGCCCGTGGGCGCTTCGTCCTGAAGGACGACCGACCAGGGGAAGCTCACCGAGTCCCAGATGTCGAAGAAGCGCGAGGCCGTGCCCGTGGCGTCGTCCATGGAGTAGAGGCGACCGCCTTCGTACTGACCCACGAAGCCGAGGGTCGACGAGGTCACGCCGAAGGTGCTGTCGAAGGCGACGGCACGCGTACGCCCCGCCTTCGGGAAGACGTAGACGCGGCTCGAATCCACGAGGAAGCCGCTGGTCGGCGCCGTGGTCATCCAGCGGTCCCCGGTCCAGCTGAGCTCGGTCCCGAAGGGGCTGAGCGCTCGGCTCACGTTCAAGTCCGTGACCGTGCCCGAGAGGCCCGTGTAGGGCTGCTCGGCAAAGCGGAGCTCCGTGAGCGGAGAGTCGTTCTGCACACCAATGCAGAGGTTCGAGCCCGCGCGGACGAAGCCTGCGGCCGTGTCTGCGGCCGGGTCGTCGACGCAGGCGAGCTCGCGTCCAGAGTTCTGGTCGACGAGCACGATGGGCCCCGCGGCGTTGGCCGTCACGAGCACCACGTCGTCCGCGGGCGTGTAGCTGTACCAGGTCACGTTGCCGCTCTGGCAGCTACCGATGCCGAGGGACTCCTCGGACTCGAAGGGACCGACGGTGGCCGTCGGGCCCGTCACGGGAAGCGCCGCGCCGCAGCTCTCGCCGGGGGACACGGGAATCTCCGTGATCGTGATGACCGCGCCCGGGTACTGGTCCGGGTTCGGCGTGCCGAAGGTCGGCGCATCCGCCACGTTGGACGAGGTCCAGATGTAGATGGGTCCCGGAGGCGGCGCGATCTGGAAGCGCGTGCCGCGGAGAATGTCGTCCTCGCAGAAGAGCGTGGTGGACGCCGCCGAGGCACCATCGCAGCCCACCTGCACCTCGACGGCGAGGTCGCGGGCCGAGCTACGGATGTCGAAGGGCGTGACGCGAATGTCGAGAATGCTGAGCCCCGACGCCTCGAACTCCACCACCGCGTCGTTGCCGCGCTGGTTCGTGGTGCAGCTGTTCTCACCGGGGCCACCGGAGACGCGGTCACGGTCGAAGCCCCGACCCTGCACGGGCGGGATCTGGAAGATGTGCGGGTCGCCAGGGAGAAGCGGCGCGAGGTAGGCCGCGGGAACGGCCGTATCGACGGTCCACGGCCGGTTGCAGCTCTCACCCTCCGGGTATTCAGCCGTCTCGCGTACCGTCACGGTCGCGCCGGGGAACATGCCCGTCGTGTCCTTGGCGAGCCAGATGTAGTAGGTGCCGGCGGGCACATCGAGCGCCTGGAGACCGGTCTGCGTCTCCCACTGGCAGTAGAGCTGGCTGCCGTCGTCGACGTCATCCTCCGGGGGCTCGCACTCACCGGTGCGGACCTCCCAGTTGATGTCCGTGGTCACCGAGCCCGTGGCCTCGATGTCGATCTCGAGCAAGGAGCCGCCCTCGGCGAGCGTCCCCGTGGTCTTGACGTATTCGATGACGACATCGTCGCTGGCGCCGTTGTCGCTTCCCGTGTCGCCGTCGCAGGTATCCGTGCCGTCGTTGTCGGCGAACTCGCGCGCGGGGATGTCCCACTGGAGGCCGCCGTCCGGCAGCACCGTGGCGAGGGGGATCGTGAGCGGGTCACGGCAGGTGTCGCCGCTGGGCTCGTTGGTCGTGAAGTCGAGGACGCCGTCCCCGAGGTACACGGTGCCGTCGAGGGGGTTGCCGCCCTTATCGACGAAGCCGTCGAAGTCGATGCTGTAGCTGAAGCCCGCGCGGAGCCGACCGAAGACGCGGAAGTTGATGACGCTGTCGCCGGAGGTCCAGATGCCCGCGAGAGCCTCCGCCGGGCCGACGCCGTCGGAGATGGTCGCGCTCGAGCGCCCCGCGATGGTCGTGCCCATCACGTCGACGGTCTCGACGGCCGTGAGCATGGGCTCGTCGAAGCGGCACTGAATGACGTCCGACGTGAAGGGAACGTCCACGCCGCCTTCGATGGGCGTGCACTCGACGATCGTGGGCGAGAAGACGTCTTCGCCAACGTCGAAGTTCAGGACGCCATCGCCGAGGTAGGGCGTCGCGTCGAGGGCCACGCCGCTGAAGTCGGTGAAGCCGCCGCCGTTGATGTCGATGACGTGGGGCCCGAGGTTGTCGATGAGGTCGTCGATCTCGTAGGTGATCGTCTCCGCGCCATCGTCCCAGCAGGCGTCGGTGCAGCTGAGTTCCGTGGTGTTCGTACCGTCGGAGAAGAAGACGCCGCCGAGCCCCGTCGTGCGGTCCATGCGCTCGTTGAAGGTGATGGAGATCGTCCGCGTCGCCGGGTTCACGCCCACCTGGCCCTCGAGGGGCAGGGACGACTCGACGATGGGCGGCGCCACGTCCGGGCCGGTCTCGAAATCGAGACGTCCGTCGACGAGGTACGGCGTCCGGTTCAGCTGGTTCCCGGACTGGTCCTGGAAGCCGTCGACCTGGAGCCGGTAGGTACGAAGGTCGCGGAGCGACTGCGTCACCGGGTAGCAGATGGTGTTGGTGAGCACGTCGGCGACGCCTTCGCCGAGCCGGCCCGGGCCGCCCTCGAGGCGGACGCTGCCTACGTCGAAGTTCATGGGCTCATCGAAGGTGAGGCAGATCTCCGTGATGGAGCTGGCGTCGAGGAGCGTCGCGCCCTCCACCGGGATGGAGCTGAGCATCGTCGGCCGCTGCATGTCGATGACGTTGAAGGTCCAGGTCGAGAAGGGCTCGTCGGGCGAGATGGCGTTGCCGTCGTCGCAGTCGCGCCAGTCGTCGCCGAGGAAGACCTGGTACTCGACGCCGCCGGTCAAGAGCACGGGCGGCACGAGCCGGAAGCCGATGTTCCGGTGCCGACCCGGATCCGCATCGAACTCCTCGCGGCCGATGACGTTGTCGATGAAGTCCTCACCGAAGTCCGTCGCGTCGAAGGTCGTGGTGTCCGGGCTGTCGACCCGAAGCTCCAGGTTGCCCGGCTGAAGCAGCACGGTGCCCGTGTCGGCGCGCATGCACTCGCTGAAGACCAGGAAGACGACCGCGTCGCGGTCGTTGTCCACGGAGCCCGGCCGGGGACTGGGGGCGCCGTCGAGATCCCGGACGAAGGGAGTGTCGAGCTCCAGCCCACTGTCGGGC
>JBCCAW010000602.1:0-3645 GCA_039814655.1 Myxococcota bacterium
ACCTGGGCCTCGCCGAGTGGCGGCTCGGGCATCTGGAAGCCGCGCGAGAGGCCTTCGAGCGCGGCGGCCAGCCCGCGATGGTGACGCGTATGGAGGAGGCGCTCGCCGGCGCGGCGTCTGCGTCGCCGGCGGAGCTACCGCCGGAGCTCGCGGCCGCGGAACCGGAAGCGCAGCCCGAGCCCAGCGCGCGGCCCGCGCCGCCGGCGCCGGGGCAGCGGGCCGAGGGCGCGACGGAACGCTCATCTGCCGACGAAGCGCCGAGGACGCCGATTACGCATCGCCTCTTCTCCGTACCGCCCGTGGTGCGTCGCCCGCGGCGCGAAGGGGGAGTCTTCGCCCGGCCCACGGCGGAGGACGAGGCAGCGCACGTGGCGACGACGGCGCAAGCGACGGCGGCGCAAGCGACGGCGGCGCCGGCGGGGACCGCGCGGGCCAGCGAGGCCCCCGCCGTGCCGTCCCGGAACGCTGCCGCGGCCCATACGGCGGTCACCTCGCCCGGGGCCTACGCCGCGCCCGGGTCCAAGGGGCCCGCCCCCGTGGCGGCGGCGGTGCCCCTCGACGCGCTCGTGGCGGGTGCCCTCGTCGCGCCTCCCCCCGGCGCCACCTTCGGCGTGGCCCCCACGGGGGAGCTCGTGGTGCAGAGCACCGGGCCCACCTGGCTCCGCTACGCACCCCTGAGCGCGCTCGCGGGGGAGCTCCGCATCGAGCCTTTGCCCCGGGCTCCGGGCACGCCGGGGGGCGACGCGCCGCTCGGCGGCGAGGACGCCGTGATGCGCTGGGCGGGCCCGCTCTATGCGCTCTTCGACGTGCTCCCGGAGCGCCGCTTTCAGGTCCTCGACCTCGCCGGAGCGACGCTCTACCTGCGCGAGACGGCGCTCTTTGGCTTCGGCGAAGGCGTGCGCCACGAATCGGCGACGCTCCCCCTCGACGAGGAACCCGTCGACGTCGTGAAGCTCTCCGGCGAGGGGCCGGTGGTGCTGCAGCTCGCCTCGGCGCTCTTCGCTCTGCCCGTCAGCGCGGGCGAACCGCTGATGGTGCAGCCCGATCGCGTGCTCGGCTGGTCCGGACGACTCTTCCCGGCGCCACGCCGGGGCACGGCGCCCTACGGAGCGACGGCGCCTCGCCTCGCCTTTCGTGGCGAGGGGGCCGTGCTGGTTGGCGCGCCCTCCGAATCGAAGTAGGACCCGAGCCGTGGCAACGGGCCCGGCGGGAGACGGCGAGCAGGCGGCGCGGCCATGGCGCCTGCGTGACGACGCGCTGAACCTCCCCAACGCGCTCACGCTCTTGCGCATCTTGCTGATCCCCGTGGTGCTCTGGCTCCTGGCCGCAGGCACGCCCAAGGCGAGCTTCTGGGCCGCCATGGTCTACATCGTCTCGACCATCACCGATTTTCTCGACGGCTGGTTGGCGCGGCGCATGGGGCTCACGAGCCTGGTCGGGAAGTTCCTCGACCCCTTGGCCGACAAGCTGCTGGTGATGGCGACGCTGGTCTTCCTCGCGTACCTGGGCCGGCTCCCGCTCCCGGGGGTGGTGGCGGTCATCCTGATCATCGGTCGGGAGCTGTCGGTGACCGCGCTCCGCACCATCGCCATGGGCGAGGGCGTGGTCATGGCCGCCGGACGCGGTGGCAAGGACAAGACGGCGCTCCAGATGGCGTCGATTCTCCTTCTCATTCTCTGGCACCGCGTGGAGCTCGACTTCTTCTTCTTCCGCCTGCCCGTGGACCTGGGCATGGTGGGCCTCGCGCTGCTCTACCTGAGCCTCTTTTTCACCCTGACCAGCGCCGGCGCCTACGTGCGCGACTTCGCCGAGGGTGTCGAACGGCGGGACCGCCAAGGCCGCTGAGGCAGGCACGGAGCCGCCGCTGGTGGCCTCCGGGGTCCGGCCCTAAGTGGCGGGGGTGCGGCCGGCAACCCTCGCTCTCCTGCTGCTTGCGGCCTGTGGTGCGCGGACCGAGCTGCCCCTCCCGACCTGCGACGGCGGGAGCCGGCCCTGCCTGTCGGTCTGCGGAAGCGGGACCCAGCAATGCGTCGCTGGGATCTGGTCCCGCTGCGAACCGGACGCGCGCGAGCGCCCGTGCACGAGCGCCTGCGGGAGCGGCGTCGAGCGCTGCGGCCCCGGGGGCTGGGAGGGCTGCGCGCTGCCACCGGTGCGCCTCCCCTGCACCAACATCTGCGGCGAAGGCACGGCGGCCTGCGTCGATGGCGTGCTCGGCGAATGCGAGGTCTCGCCGCGCCAGGTGGCTTGCGAGAACGACTGCGGCACGGGCACGGCGAGCTGCACGGACGGCGTGCGCGGTGCGTGTCTGCTGCCGCCGACGGACCGGGTCTGTAGCGATCGCTGCGGTGAAGGCGTCCAGTTCTGCGTGGATGGCCGCTGGGGCCCCTGCGAGGGCACGCCGGTGCTTCCGCCGCTGCTCGAGGCGCGTATCCGGGACTTCCGGGACGCGCACCCGGACTTCGAGGGCACCATAGGCGACGACCGGGGCATGGTCGACGCCTTCCTCGACGCCGAGGGCAAGCCCGTCTACCGCGGCCCCACGCCCACCACGAACGGCCAGGAGCGCTTCGACGAGTGGACCCGGGACGTGCCCGGCGTGAACCTGGGCCTGACACTGCCCCTCGAGCTCAGGCCCGCCGGCGGGGGCCTCTTCGCCTTCAGCGACACGGCCTTCTTTCCCATCGACGACCAGCTCTTCGGCAACGAGGGCCGCGAGCACAACTTCCACTTCACCCTCGAGGCCGAGACCTTCTTCGTCTACGAGGGCGGCGAGATCTTCCGCTTCCGGGGCGACGACGACGTCTTCGTCTTCATCAACGGCCGCCTCGCCATCGACCTCGGAGGGGTGCACGCGCCCCAGGAAGCCACGGTGGAGCTCGACGCGCTCGCCGAGAGCCATGGGCTGGTGCCCGGGGAACGCTACCCGCTCAAGCTCTTCTTCGCCGAGCGGCACACGAGCGGCTCGAGCTTCACGGTGGAGACGACGCTCGCCGATCCCTTCCGCTGCGGCGACGACGGCTGAGCGGGCGCCGTGCCGCCCGCCGACGTGCGCGGCTCAATCCACCCAAAGCGGGCTGAGCGCCTGGATCGTCGCGAGGGTGCCGAGGAGCGTCGCCGGCCGGGCATTCGCAAGGCCGCGTCCGACGTCACGGCGGTCGAGGCCGAAGCGCGGTGCGAGCGCGAGGCCGGCCCAGAGCACGAGCCCGAGACCGGTGAGAACGAGCGCGCCAGGAGCCCGGAGCGCCGCGCCGAAGGCCGCGGCCAGGAGGAAGCGCCCGTCGCCGAGCGCCTCGCGGTCCCGGAGCGCAAACCAGGGGAAGGCGCCGATGAGTACGCCCAGCAGCGCCGCCAACGCGTCCACGGGCCCGCCGAGCAAGGCGTGCAGGCCGAGGCCGAAGCCGAGGCCGAGGCCGCCGAGAAGCTCGGGTATGCGGCGGCCCCGCAGCTCGAAGCTGGCTGCGCCGAGCGTGAGCGCGAGCGTGAGGGCGACGACGGCGAACTCGGAGAGGCTCATGGGCGTAGCCGGTTGAGCATGCGCGGGAAGGGCACGGTCTCGCGCACGTGCTTCAGGCCGCAGAGCCAGGCCACGGTGCGCTCGACGCCGAGGCCGAAGCCTGCGTGAGGGAAGCTCCCGAACTTTCGGAG
>JBCCAW010000751.1:0-2375 GCA_039814655.1 Myxococcota bacterium
CCCGCTCCGCGCGCAGGGCGGGTCGAGAGCCCGGAACCCGAAATCGCGGTCGTATCGGCGAGGATTTCGGTTCGGGGGTGCGGGCGACACGACGAGTCGATGTGGTGCATCGGCGAGGAGGGGCGCGCGTGCCCTCGGGCCGAAGGACCGGCGAGACGACCGCGATTTCGGGAGAGGGGCTCGACGCCGAAGCCAGCGAAGCTGGGGCGCCGAAGGCGCAGCCTTGACGCGCCCGAGCACGGAGCGACTCTCGCTCACCCCCGGAGAGCAAAACCCACCCGGGCCGAGTGGTGGGCGAGAGCGAGCGGGGTCGGAGACGGAGCGGGAAACGGAGACGGAAACGGAAACGGAAACGGAAACGGAAACGGAAACGGAAACGGAGACGGAAACGGAGACGGAAACGGAGACGGAACCGGAGACGGAACCGGAGACGGAAACGGACCCGGACCCGGACCCGGACCCGGAACGGAACCGGAGACGGCCCGGGGGGCGCCGGGCGCCCCGCGGGTCCGCTACTCCGCCGGGGCCGTGCGCTCGCGAATCACGAACTGCACGCGGCGGTTCCGGGCGCGGTTCTGCGGGGTGATGTTCGGTACGAGCGGCGAGTCCGGGCCGTAGCCGCGGGCTTCGAGACGGGTGGCCTCGACGCCGTGGGCGATGAGCCAAGCGCGGACCGAGTCGGCGCGCGCCTGCGAGAGGCGGCGGTTGTTCGAGGCGTTGCCTCGGTCGTCCGTGTGACCCTGAATCTGCACGAGGCGAATGTCCGGGTTCCGGAGGAGCACGTCGGCGATCTCGTTCATCAGCGGCAGGCTGTTTTCGAGGATCTCCGAGCTTCCGGTGGCGAAGTTGATGCGGCGGCGAATGCGGATCGCCGTGCGCTGCACCTGCACCTGGGCGCGCGCCGGGCGCGGGATGAGCACGAGGCTCGCCAGCGTGTCGCCCTCGGACCCCACCTCGACGGTGTCGAGCTTGATGAGGTAGTCCTCGGCCTCGACGCGCGCCGTGTAGGTGCCCGGACGAATGCCCTCGACGCGGAAGCGGCCCTGGGCGTCGCTCGTGAGGGTCTGGCGCGCCGGCCCGGCGAGGTCGATGCGGGCGTTGGGCACCGCGTCGCCGTCGGCGCTCGTGACGCGACCATCGATGTTGCCTTCGACGGGCTTCGCGACGAGCGCGCAGTCGAGGGCGACGGTGACCTCGCGGTCCTCGAGGGTCTCCGGCGCGGCCTCATCCGCCGGCTCCGCGGCGGCAAAGGCGTCCTCGCCACCACCGAAGTCATCGCCCGCGGCAGCGGGAGCGGGCTCCTCCGCCTCCGGCGCATCGGGAATCGTCGCCGTGCACGTGCGCGTCTCGTGCTGCGGGTGGCTGACCTCGACGGCGACCTCACCGGGCTCGAGGAGGAAGCTGGTGTAGGCGCCGTCGTCGCCGCTGAGGATCGCGCTGACACCGCGGCCCGGGAAGCGAAGGGTCGCTCCGGCCACGGGCGTGTCGCTGCCTTCGGTGGTGACCGTGCCGGAGAGGCGGCCACGCATGGGCGGCAGCACCGGCACCTCCACGCGCCGCTCGACCTCCTGGAGCACCGGCTCACCGCGGGCCGCCGTGTCGTAGGCGTAGCTGATGCCGAAGTAGATGTTGTAGGGGTTGTTGAGCGGCAGCTCGCGCACGAGGTCCGTGCGCTGCCGACCCGTGAGGCCGATGTCCGCCGCGAAGGCGAAGCTCAGGCCGCTGAGCGGCGTGAGAAAGCGGAAGCCGAGCGTCAGATCCATGGGGTACACGGACAGGCCCTCGTCGTTCAGGCAGCTGTCCTCGCCGTCGGCGCGCCCCTCCGGGTCCGGGACCGGTGCACCGTCGGGCCCGATGGTGAAGGTCGTGCTGAGGCACGTGTAGTCCTGCCGGTTGACCGGGATGCCCCAGCTCCACTCGACGAGCGGATGGAGGCGCCAGTTCTTCTCCGGGCCGAAGGCGAGGGGAATCTCGAAGCCGAACGACAGCGTGGCCATGTCCACGCGACTGATCGTCAGCGCGTAGCGCTCCACCGGAGTGACGAGGTGCCGGTCCTCGAGCACCATCGAAGGGTCGCCCGTCGCCGGGTCCGTGGCCGGGTCCTCGAGCTCGGCGAAGCGCGCGTTCTCCGTGCCGCGAATGAGCCGGCCGGAGTTGTCGAAGAGGTACCGGAAGTTGAAGCGGAAGATGAAGGGCACGGGCTTGGCGCGCCCGCGCAGGTCCGCCGTGAGCGCCGCCCGCATGGCCGCGCTCACGTTGTCGAGACCGATGCTCCCGACCTGGTTCAGGAAGATCATCTCGAGGTCGCCACCAAGGCCGACGACGTCCGTGAGCGGGTAAAAGCCCTTCAGGCCGAAGCGCGTGTCCCCGAGCAC
>JBCCAW010000226.1:0-8729 GCA_039814655.1 Myxococcota bacterium
GGCACCCGTACAGCGAAGTACGTAGGCGTCGTCGCCGTTGTGGTTGATGACGTCGATGCCTACGTCGCACACGGCGCCCTCCGGGGTGGCGGCCAACGCCGTGCCGCAGAGCACCTGGACGTCGCCGGGGGCCACGGTTCCGCTCAGCATCCCGCGGAAGCTCGAGCCGGTCCCGCCGTTCACGATGCGCTCGAGCTCGCAGGTGGCGAGGTCCAGTGGCGCGCTACCGGCGTTGTAGAGTTCGAGCGCCTTCGTGTTGCCCTCTTCGACGTACTCGCTAAAGAACACCTCGGCGCCGAGGGCGATGCGCACGTCGACGGCCACGGCGTCCGCTCCGGCGACGGCCTCGAGGCTCCCGGCGCCGACGCTCTCGGCCGTGAAGTCCACGCTGAGCTCGCGCGCTCCAGCGGGCACGGTGACCGTGGTCATGGCCGGGCTGAGCACGCCGCCGGTTACGCTCAGCACCACTTCGCGTCCGGCGGCCGGCGCCGTTTCGCCAAGCAGTACGGTGACCGTGACCGTCGCGCTCGGCTCTGCCAGCACCGGGTTCGGCGTGAGGGCGATGCCGCCGAGACCGAGGTCCGCGAGGCTACGGGGCCGGATCTTGGAGTTGCCGAAGCTGTAGGCGAGGGGCCCTTCGAGGAAGGCCATCTCCGTGCCCGGGCCAACGCGGTCCGTGTAGTCGAAGAGTTCGTCGTCCATGCGGACGCCGCTGGCGGACACCTCCCCGAAGCGATCGGGAACGTCGTCGGGGCCCGACGAGTCCTCCGTCGGCCCGGCCACGACGTCTTCGACGCGCACGAAGACCTGGTCGAGGGCGGCGGCGCGGCTCCCGTCTGTGGCGATCTCCTCCGGAAGCACATCCTCGGCCTCGAAGGCGACGCCGGAGCGCGTGACCATGAGGGTCACGTCTTCGAGCTGGAGCCGGTCGAAGAAGCTGACGAGCGTGCCCTCGACGGCCAGCTCGTCGCCGACGGCGGCGGCCGTGACGTCCGCCGCGAGGAAGAGGCCGCTGAAGTCGACGCCCGCGTAGTCGGCGCTGTCCGGAGCCTGCTGCACGTAGAGGCCGCCTTCGGTCCCCGCGCCGCCCGCGGCCGTGACCACGAGCCCCTGCAGCACCACGCGCGTACCGACGGGGACGACGCCCTGCTTGAGGTCGTAGACCGTACCCGGGCACGCCTCGCCCGGTGCGACGTCCCCGCCGGGGCACGTGTCGCAGGCGTCGCCGACGCCGTCGCCGTCGCCGTCTTCCTGCCCGGGGTTCGGCGCCTCGGGGCAGTTGTCGTCGTCTTGCGCGATGCCGTCGCCGTCGAGGTCGGCGGCGTCGATGGGCGTCGCGTCGCAGGCGTCGCCGAGGCCGTCCAGGTCCTGGTCGGCCTGCATCCCCCCGTCGACGGGGCGGATGGGGTTGAAGATGGCCGGGCAGTTGTCTTCGGCGTCGACGATGCCGTCGCCGTCCCGGTCGTCCGGCGAGCTCATGCCCGCGTAGCGATTCGATCCGTCGACCTCGGGGCTCGGAAGCGGCGGCATCGCGTTCCGTGCCGGGAGGCAGCTCGGCTCGTCGAGGGGCGGCGTGCAGAAGACGAGGCCGTAGGAGCTCCGGTTGTCCCCCTCGAGCGCATCGAAGCCCGTCCCCGCGTCGGCCAGGCAGACGCGCTTGGCGAAGCTCGGGCTGCAGCCCGCCGCCACGCTGGCTGGAAGCGCGTCGCAGCCGCTCACGAGCGCGTCGACGACGGCGGCGTCGCCGTACATCGGCAGGCCCGCCTTGAGTGTGAGGACCACGTCTTCGGGCGTGGCCAGGAGCACGGCCCGGTGGTTGTCGCGTGCGCGTCCGTCGAAGACGGCGACGTCGCCCTCGTAGCCGCGCGCGAGCCGACCCAGCCGGTCGCCCACGCCGAGCGCGTCGGCGTTGTGCGCCGTGGCCATGAGCCAGAGCTGCTCGTCCGGGAAGAAACGTCCCAGATAGCGCTGGTTGACCTCGTCCGCGCAGGCGAGCTCGCGAAGCATGGTCGCCGACCCGGTGGGGATCCAGTCCGTGCCCATGCCGATGGTCACGCCGAGCGTCGCGTACTCGGTCACCCGGGCCGTGTCGCCGTAGAGCGTGATGTTGGTGCGCGGCGACCAGATGAGCTCGACGCCTTCGGCGGCCATCTCCTGCATGTCCTGAGGCAAGAGCGCCGTGCCGTGAATGAAGGCCGCGTTCTCCTCCACGGCGTCGCTCGCGCCGGAACGCATGCACAAGAACTCGTTGCGCGCGGCCAGGTCGATGCCCTCGGCCACGTGCGGGACGTAGGCGAGCTGCTCGGCGCGGGACCGGAAGTCGCCGCTCTCCTCGTAGCCCGCGCAGGTCCCGGTGATGTAGAGCCGAGAGGGGCTGCCCTCGCCGCCACTATGGAGCGGGAAGGTGTCGTAGTCCGAGGCGTCGACGCCCGTGAGCTCGTTCCGGTCGTCGCTGTCCAGGTTGCGCATGAGACCGGCGGTGCTGCCCGAGCCAAACATGGCGGTCGTCCCGGCGGCGAGCTGACGCAGCTCGACCCACTGCATCTCGGCGGTGGTCGCGCGCCCGCCGCCGCTCGGGACCTCCGTGTGTCCGCGGAGGCCACGCCGCCAATCGTTGCGGTGCTCGTAGCGCTCGTCGGTGAAGTTGCCGCGCGCCGCATAGGGCACCGTGTTGTCGAACGTCAGGTGGTCGTGGGCGTTGATGAGGCCCGGCGACACGACGCCCTCGGGGCAGCTCACGCGCGTGGCCTCGCCGAAGAAGGGCTCGGCGCTGCAGTCACAGGCGGCGCAGAGAATGGTGCCCTGGGCGTTCAGGAGAAGCTGGCCACCGCGGAGCACGCGGTCCGGCAGGAGCAGGTCGCCCTCCAGGAGCGTGGCGTCGTTGCCCTCGGCGACAGCGCAGACGCCCTCCGGGACCGGGTCGAGAACGCGGCAGGTCTCGACGACCAGCGCCGGGAAGAGCGGGTCCCCCCCACCCATGTCCATGGGCCCGCCGTCGCCGGCGAGGTCCGGGCCCCCCATATCGAGCGGGCCCATGTCGAGCGGGCCCATGTCCGGGCACGCAAGGAGCGGGTCACGCTCGCACTCCGGGCGCGCGTCATCGTCGCCACAGGCCGCGAGCAGAAAGAACGCGGTCGCCCACGCGCCCTGTCGGGCTGCCCATGCCCTCGCCGTCATGCTCGTTGCACCCATCACGCCGGACCTTCCATCGCCGCCACCCTCACGAGAGGAGCGCGAGGACGCAAGGGACGGCGGCCGGGGAGGAGGAAGCGTCGCGCGATTGGGCGGCAACGAAACCTCCTCGTCACGCGCCGGCTCCGGGGAGACTTCGGCGGCCTTCGGGCCCGGGAGCCTGCTAGAGTACGAGGCGGACACGGCGGGATGGGCGAGCAGGACGCAATGAGCGGGGGAACGGCCCTCGGACGACCGGGCGTCGCGCCTCGTGGTTGCGACCGCTGCGGGAGTGTCTTTCACGACGGCGAGGCGTTCTGTCCCTACGACGGTATCAAGCTTGACGAGCGTCGTCCGCCGCGTGAAAGCACGGAGATGTCCGGCGGCGTCGGCGTGGACCCGCTGGTCGGCCGCGTGCTCGACGGGCGCTATCGCCTCGAGCGCGTGTTGGGTCAGGGCGGCATGGGCACGGTCTACGCCGCGACGCGAAGCGGCGACGGGCTCCCCATCGCCGTCAAGGTGCTCCGTCGCGTCGATGACGACGGGGGCACCGCCTTTCGGCGCTTCGAACGCGAGGCGCGCGCCGCGAGCAAGCTCGGCGAGGCGCACATCGTCCAGGTCTACGACTTTGCGACCTCATCGGAGGGCGTGGCCTATCTCGTCATGGAGCTCCTCAGCGGCGAGGACCTCGGCGAGCGGCTCCAGCGCGACGTGGTGCTGCCCCTCGAGGTCGCCATGCCCATCGCGGTCCAATGCTGCCAGGCCGTAGGCGCCGCGCACGCGGTGGGTATCGTGCACCGGGACCTCAAGCCCGAGAACATCTACCTCGTCACCCGCGATGGCCAGCCGGACTTCGTCAAGGTGGTGGACTTCGGCCTCGCCCGGGTCACGGACCTCGAATACGGCACCGAGCCGGGGCGCAAGCTGACCCGGACCGGCGCCATTTTCGGCACGCCCGAGTACATGTCGCCGGAGCAGTGCATGGGCCGCAAGGCCGACCATCGCGCCGACGTCTACGCGCTCGGGGTGCTCATCTTCGAGATGCTCGCCGGTCGCGCGCCCTACGAGGACGAGACCTTCATGGGGGTCTTGAACCAACATATGACGGCGCCGGCGCCCTCGGTGGTGGAGGTGAATCCTGCCGCCGGGGTGCCCGACGCCGTGGACCGGGTGCTGATGGCCTGCCTCGCGAAGCGGCCGGAGGAGCGCCCGCAATCCATGGGCGAGCTCGCCGACCGCCTGCTCGTGGCGCTCCGCATGGCCAACCACAACGAGCTCGCGGACCGGCTTACGGGGGTAGTGACCGTCGGCCCGCCGCGAGTCCCGCGCACCGACGGTCGTGCCGTCGCGGGGCGTCCGAGCTCGCGGCCGGTCTCCCGCGCCGCCTCGCGACGCCCCTCGGCGCCGGCGTCGTCGGGCGTGGACCCGGCGGCCACCACTGAGCCTTTTCGCGGCGCCGATATCGAGGCCGCCCTCCGTCCTCCGGCCGTTCCTTCCTTCGCGCCCCCTGCCGGCGCGGCGACGCAGATCCCGCAGAGCAGCCGCTCTCCATCCGGAGATCCCGACGTCGACGGGCGTTCGCCCACCCTGTTCAGCTCCGCGCCTCCCCAGGGCGAGGGCAAGGCTCCCTCCCTTGCGCCGCAGGAGGCGTCCGGTGCGCACGCCATGCCCCAGGCCGAAGCCGCGGCGCGCTTGGGCACTCCCCTAGCGGGCCCTCCTTCGGGAGCCTCGGCGGCGCTGAGCCTGCCGGCCGCAAGCAGCGACGACGCCGAGCCGCGCTTCGATGCGCAGGCCTACCGTGAGACGGACCCGCTCGTCGTCGACCGGCGTCTCGAGACGCCCATGGCCCCTCGGCCCCGGAAGCCGAGCCAGGAGATGACGGCGCTTCGCTACTCCGTGGGCGCGCTCGCCTTCCTCCTTCTCGGCGGCGTGCTCGGCTACGTCCTCTTCCTCGCCCTCGGGTAGTCCCAGCTTCACGCGAAGACGCGCGCCTTCGGCGCGGCCCGGCCTGCGCCGGTTCTTGGTCCCTCCGTGTTTCCGTGGAGTTGTGATCTTGCAACGCGAGGGGACCGTCGTTATGGTTTTACCAGCGTGGACCCGGGTGCCCCGGGCCGCGACGACCACAACCCGAACGCGACCGCGGCGCGGCGGGGACCCTCACGGGCCTCGATCGCAGAACGGGACGCGAGCGCCCGCCCGGCGGGCGCGAGGAAGCCACCGAATGCGCCGACGCATGTTCCTGGGCAAGATCCACCGCTGCCGTATCACGCACGCAGACCTCGACTATGAGGGCAGCGTCACCATCGACGCCGACCTGATGGACCAGGCGGGCATCCTCGAACATGAGGAGGTGCAGATCTGGAACGTGACGCGTGGCACGCGCCTCGCCACCTACGCGCTCGCGGGGCCCCGCGGCTCCAAGGTGATCTGCGTCAACGGTGCCGCGGCACACCTGATGAAGAAGGACGACATCGCCATCATCGCCACCTTCGGCGAGATGGAGGATGCGGAGGCGCGCGCGCACACGCCGACGGTCGTGCTCTGCGACGAGAACAACGACGTGATCAGCACCGAGAAGGAGCGACCGGGCCCCATGATGCCGCGGCACCTCCCACTCCCCGAGGGGCACTCGCTGCTCACGCGGCCCCCGGAGCCCGCGACGCACTGACGCGACTGACTGACGTGACGCACTGACGCGACGAACCGACGCGAGGAACGGACCGGCGCGGGCCCGTGTACGTACGCGAGCGCACGGAAGTGCGTAACGGAGGAGTCGGCAGGCGAGCGCGCCGCGTCGCTGCGACGCGCATCGCAGCCGGGATCTCGAGGGCCGGGCCAGGGCGTCAGAGGTGAGCGGGCCTCACTTGGCCGTGGCGACCGAAGCGATACCAGGTCTCGACCTCGTGGCTGCCAAACACGGCCACCTGCCAAATGGCGAACGCGGCGAGCATCCCGCCCAGCGCGGCGAGACCCCAGGCTGCCGTGAGGAGCGCGATGACGGTCGTGACCAGGTAGCCCCCGGCCCCAAGCGACGCGAGCGCGTAAAATACTTTCCGCGCGCCGTTCCCTCCGCGCACGAGCGCGATGAAGGCGATGGAGGAGATGGCGAGAGGTAGCCACGCTTGAGCCAGGAGGCTGGCCGTGACGTGGAAACCCTGAAGACCGATGATGAACTTGAGCTTGGTGGGCATCTGCATGCCCTTGTCCTAGCGAGCGTCGGCGTGGCGCACCTTGGGCCTTTCGGGGGCTGACCGCCCTCCTTCCGGAGGGTGGGCTGCTACGCTCAGCGCCCCTGCCGGAGTGGCGGAATTGGCATACGCAGGCGATTTAAAATCGCTCGGGCTCAGGCCCTTGCGGGTTCGAACCCCGCCTCCGGTACCAGCACGCCGTCACGCGCGATGGCCCTTCGCGTGAATGGCGCGCACCTCGTCCAGGGTCGCAGCGTCCGCGGCGCTTTTGTCCGGGCGATGCGCTTTGAGGCGGGCGAAGCGCAGCGCGAGGCCGCCCGGATAGTGGGGGCTCTCCTGCACGTCGCTGAACGCGACCTCGACGACGAGCTCGGGCTTCACGTGCAGCACGTAGCCCTCCTCCCCGAGGGCCAGCTCCCGTAGGCGCTCGGTCTGCCAGGCGAGCATGGCGTCGGTCATGCCTTTGAAGGTCTTGCCGAGCATGACGAAGCCGCCGGCCCCGTCCCGGGCGCCGAGGTGCAGGTTGCTGAGCCAGCCGCGTCTCCGCCCGGAGCCTTCCTCCACGGCGAGCACGACGAGATCCAGCGTGTGCGCCGGCTTGAGCTTGAGCCAGCTGAAGCCTCGGCTCCCGGCCTCGTAGCCGGCCGCGAGACTCTTCGCCATGAGCCCCTCGTGCCCTGCGCCCGTCGCGCGGTCGTAGAACGCGCTCGCTTCCTCGGGGTCGCTCGTCCGCACGCGCTCCACGCGATGCGCGTCGGGCAAGAGCGTGTCGAGGCGCGCGATGCGCTCCGCGGCAGGCGTGTCGATGAGGCTCTGGCCCTCCTGATAGAGCACGTCGAAGTAGAGATGGCTCAGTGGGAGCGACGCCCTCATCTCCTCGACCTTCGAGCGGCGCCCGAAGCGCCGCATGGTGGTCTGAAAGGCGTGCGGGCTGCCGTCCGGGCGTAGCGCGATGGCCTCGCCGTCCAGGATCAGCTCCTCGGCCTCGAAGGCGCGCACGGCCTCCACGATCTCCGGAACGCCCGCCGTGACGTCGTGCCGGCGCCGGCTGTAGACGCGGACCTCGTCACCGGCCTTGTGGACCTGCACGCGCGCGCCGTCGAGCTTCACCTCGAAGGCCGCTTCGCCGAGGCGCTCGAGGGCGACCTCCACGTCCTCGGCAGGCGAGGCGAGCATGGGCAACACGGGCCGGAAGAGCGTCAGCTCGAAGCGCGCAAGGGACGCCGCGCCTTCCGTGAGCGCCGCCGTAGCGACGGGCACCACGTCGCCGGCGAGCATGGCCGCGCGCCGGAGCGCGCTTCCGTCGATGCCGGTGGCGTCGGCCACCGCTTCGGTCATCACACCGACGAGCGCGCCCTGGCGCAGCTCGCCGACGAGCAGCCCGCCGAGGAAACGTCGCTCGTCGGGACGGGCCGACGCGAAGAGGGCGCCGAGGGCTTGCGTGCGGCGCTTCTTCGACCCCGGGCCCTGGATGCGCGCGAGCTCGCCGAGACGCCGATGCACCTCGAGCAAGCCGAGGCGGGGCGCGTCCGGTGGTGGCCCCGGGTCGAGCTTCGAGACGAGCGCGTAGCCCACGCCGACGCGACCCTGAGGCAAGTAGCCGGCAAGGTAGCTGATGGCGACGGGCGCCTCCTCCGGCGTCAGCCTTCGGAGCAGCGTCGCGAGCGCCTCGCGCTTGGCGAGGCGCGAGCGCGTCGCCGCCACGGCCTTCGATGCGGAGACGACGTCGTAGAGGAGCAGCACCGGCGGAGTATGCCGTGCGGGCGTGACGGCGGCCTCTCCTTCCGCGGCTTCGGGACCGGTCCGGTCCGTGCTACCGCCCCGTATGGCTGACGTTTGCGTCGTCACGGGGGCCGGCCGTGGGCTCGGTGCGCTCATCGCCGAGCGCTTCGCCCGCCAGGGTCACGCCGTTCTCTGCACGGACATCGACGCGGCCGGTGCGGCGGCCACGGCATCGCGCATCGGCGGCGGGGCCTGGTCCCGGGCGCAGGACGTGCGGGATCCTGCGGGTCATCGCGAGGTGGCCCAGGAGGCGATGTCCCGGGGCACGGTGCGCGTCTGGGTCAACAACGCGGGCGTGCTGGCCGTCGGGCAGGGCTGGGGGCACGAGGACGCGGAGCTTCGGCGTCTGGTCGAGGTCAACGTGCTCGGCGTGATGTTCGGTTCGTCGGCGGCCGTGGAGGCCATGGGCACCAGCGGCGGCACGCTGGTGAACGTGGGGAGCATCTCGAGCGTAGTGCCGGCGCCCGGTCTCGCCGTCTATGGCGCGACCAAACACGCGGTGCTCGGCTATTCTACGAACCTCGCCGGCGACCTCCGCCGCGCCGGCGTCCCGGTGCAGGTCTGCTGCGTCTGTCCCGACGCCATGGA